>JBDTLW010000320.1:0-3956 GCA_039934575.1 Parafilimonas sp.
AAATTTTCACCCATTAAAGTATTTGGTAAAAGCGCCGCTTCATTAATGGCAAAAGAAACAAAACCACTTTCTGTAAAATCATGTGTTGAATCAACAACTATTTCTTCAAACTTAAATTTTATCCATGCGTTGTTTGAAAGATAATACCATTGTGTTTTTTCGTTGATGATCGCATCAATTTCTTCAGTGCCATCAAGTCTTGACATATATAAATTGATAGTTTCAGCAACATCACAATTATCAATGCCGATATATAGTTGACCATTAAAAGAATAATCGGGTGAAATCAATGTGTCTTGTGCAGAATGTATAATTGAATAACCAAAAGGATGAAGCTGCATAAGCTGATGTTCCGGTTTATTTACAACATCAATTGTATCATCTTTTACATAATCAAGATGAAGGCTGTTAAACTCCGGCGTGTATGGTTGCGGCGGCACAGCCAACTGTGTTGCAGTTGGGTGCGTTGCGTTATATGTAATATTATACGTAAGCACATGCGGAAATATCTGGTGACCAAAATCGTACTGCAAAGTTACTTTGGCAAAACCCCAGCGTGATGATTCGCTGTAATCATTCGGTTCAGTAATATCAAAGTCATTATTTATAATTCCATCTGTATGAAAAGTATTGTATGAATTTTGTTTGTTTGGTTTAATATATTTTTCAGGAAAATCTTCTGCCACTTTCGCCCATTTTCCGGCACTCAGCAATTCAAGTTTTCCCGGCACATTTCCCTGGTTAAAACCTGGCCATTGGGTATTGAAAGAACTTATAGTTTGAGCGCTTATAGAAGGATCTGAAATGCTTGTATTTGAAACACCGCTTAAATAAGTTTGATAAGCAGAATAATATTTTGCCATATTGCCCGGAGCGCCTTTCCAGTTTGCGGCAAAATGTAATGTCTTCAGATATTTATTAAATATTTCTGTGCTTCCGATTGTAAAGAACGATTTATTTTTTACAGGAATATTTCCAAATGGTTTAAATGCCTGCAAAGGATTTAGTTTGCCATTATCGTTTGTGATGGTGTAAGATTTAACGCCTTCTACATTCATCACCATTTTTTTTACGTTGCTTATTTTTATAGTTGACAAAAAATTAAATGCAGTTGAAAAGTTTGTATCATTCTTAATTAAAATTTTTACAACAGGATAAACAGTTGTGTAATTTGACTTGTGAATTTTTTCATCATACGCAACAACAGCAGGCAATGACTCAGAAATTTTAACCAATAAAAATTGTTTGGATGTAAATGAGCTTGCGTAATTTATTCCGGGTAAAATATCAACTTCAGCAGCAACCCAGCCTTTCGGTCCTGTATAAAAAGCAGTGAGTGATGTTCTTGGTAAATTTTCAGAACCATCAATTTCAATACTTAATCTTCGCTTGCCTTCTTTTGCTAATAACAATGGAGAGCTTACAGCAAAACCAATATTTGCAGCAACATTATCCGTTGAACCAAATGCACGCCAACTGCTTATATTATTTTGTGTGAATTTATTTTCAACAGCAGCATCATTTGCTATGTATAAGCCATTCACATTGGCGGATTGCTTATCAGCAAAAATTGTTTTCTTTTTTGCAATGATTGCCTGGTTTACGATGATCTCTCTTGTGGTTGCATAAACAAGGCTTTTGCCTGTTGCATCTTTTCCTGCATCAAGTTCTCTGCCTGTTTCAACTTTTGCAGTTATTGTATTTTTTCCCGGCTGAAATAAAACAGCAACATTATCGGGCACTGCATCTTTTGGTTTGAGCTGCAGCACATCTTCATAATAAAAATCAAGATGACGGTTAGTAAAACCATTAAACTCATCGCGTACTGTTTGATATGTTTTTAAGAAGGAGAGGAGCAAGCCAAGATGCGGCGGCACATCGCCTTTTTGCAGCAGGTCATCAATGTGTGCAACTTTTAATTCTTTGTTTTGATAATCGTAGATGTAATCATAAAATTCTCTCCATCGTCCCCATTCATTTAACGTAGTATCATAATATTTTACAAGCGCTGCATATTCTGCCGCCTGCATTACCAATTGCTCAATGCTGCGATCATCAGGCAGAAAAAACCCATCTTTCAAACCTTCAGGCAAACGCTGCCATTGATAAGTTCCTTCTCTTTTTAACGGATGTTCTATGTTGCAATCACCACTCATGTATAAAATAATTTTCTCTTAATTAAAACTTAAGCTCCGTTATTAATTACAAGATTTCCTTCATCTAAATAAAAAGGAAATACAAGGTTCTGTCTTGAATTTGTACTGCGGATTGTATATGCCACATTCACTAAGATCATTCCTTCTTCTGCTGTTGTTTCAATGGTTAAATTATCAGGGCTTATTCTTGATTCATAATAATAAATTGCAGTAAACACAAGGTCTTTCACATACGTTATCAGCGATTCATTAATAGATTCAAATATTAATACGTCCATGTTGCAACCATACGCAGGCTGCATAATGCGTTCACCAATTCTTGTTGACAACAATACCTGCAAACTATTTTGAATATCATCTTCATCACTCAGCATTTCTGCTGTGTTTGTTGCCTTGCTGAATTGTATCGGAAATTGCCAGCCTGTGCCTAAAAAAGAATTTGATGTGCTCATGGTTATTATTGATCTTAATTATTATTTTTGATAAGTATTCTCTACATCTTACATCGTAAATCTTACATCACACATTCCTCCCTCATCCTCCAATCATTACCGTTACACAACCAACAGCGCTCATTGCGCCACATATACATACATCTGTAGTGCGAATAGCAGGTTTGCCACCAATCATTACCGTAGCGCTGCCCATCGGAAAAATACTTGCTGTAATATGACCTGTGTTTGGCGGAATAACACATACATGATTATCGCCCATTACACTGGCCGGCATTCCGCCAATCATTACAGTAGCACATCCCGGACCTACTATTGTGCCGCCATGATTTGTTATATCTCCAACTCTTGCTGCTGATGGCATATTACTCCAATCTCCTAAAAAGGTTTTAATTTTTATACTTTATAATTCTTACTTCGTATTTCATACTTCTTACTTCGTACCTCGTACTTCTAACTTACATCAATTAATATTCACCATACTTCCTTTTACATTCGTTACTGCACTTGATGAAAGCTCTGCACCGCTTCCGCCCGATGCTTTGTATTGTGCATTCGCTTTTATTTCTGTATTTGTTCCTTCAACAGAAACATCGCCGCTTGCTTTTATTTTAAAATCTTTACTGCTTGTTATTTCAATGCCGCTGTCATTCATTACTATTTTATTTCCGTTTTGATCTTCAAGTGTTATGCCTTTCTGATCCTCACTAATTAAAATTTTATTTCCTGCAGGTGTATCAAATAAAATTTCTTTTTTATCATCATCAAATTGCCATTTCATTTTTTCGCGGCTATAAAAACCTTTTATATTATTTGCATCTGCAGGTGTAACTGGCGCTGGATTTTTACTGCTATGAAGGCAACCAAGAATTATAGCATGTAAAGGATCATTATCAATAAATCCAACAATCACTTCATCACCAATTTCAGGTCTGTAAAAACTTCCGCGTTCATTGCCTGCATCAAGTGTTGAAACACGCGCCCATACAGCTTCATCAGTTCCTCCTTGCGTTGGCAATTGAATTAATACCCTGAACTCACTTGCAGGATCTGATTCTAATTTTTTTACAATGCCAATCTGTAAACCATTAATGCCAGGCATATAACCAAGCGCAGGGTTTGCCGTTATATCATCATATTGTGCGGCATAGCTTTTATTCTTCCAGCCAAATTGTATATCAGTATCCCATCTTCCTTCACGAATACTATGTTGTACACCTGTAACATAAGCCTTTCCATTAAAGCGATCACCAACGCCATTTAACTCAACAATATCACCGGGCCATATTGTGGCAAAACCAATGCATTGCGCTCTGCCCTGCATCTTACTTAAATGATGTTTTATCAT
>JBDTLW010000321.1:0-3949 GCA_039934575.1 Parafilimonas sp.
TTTTCATAACTTATTTCCTGCTGCACTTCCATAATTTCTTCAGCTCTTGATTGTTTTTCCGCAGCCGGAACATCATCAATTAAATCATAACCACTTGTTCCTTCTTCATGGCTGTAGGTGAATACACCAACTCTGTCAAAACGTTGTTGTTGTAAGAAAGATTTCAGTTCTTCAACGTCATCTCTTGTTTCACCCGGAAAGCCTGCGATCAATGTTGTGCGCAAGCAAATGCCGGGTACTTTATCACGAATAATATTTAGTGATTCTTCAATCTCAGCTTTAGTACTTTGCCTGCGCATTAGCTGCAACATTTTATCACTTGCATGTTGCAAAGGCATATCAAGATAATTGCAGATGTTTTCTCTTTCCCGCATTACATCCAATACTTCAAAGGGAAATTTATTTGGATATGCATAATGCAACCTTATCCATTGTAAACCTTCAACATCGCTTAACCTTTTTAAGAGATCAGCGAGCATTCTTTTCTTGTAAATATCCAGTCCATAATATGTAAGCTCCTGCGCAATCAGCATAATTTCTTTTACACCTCTTCTTACTAAACCTTGCGCTTCATTAATAATTTCTTCAATGGGTTTACTTACATGTTTGCCGCGCATTAAAGGGATAGCGCAAAATGCACAGGTGCGGTTGCAGCCTTCACTGATCTTTAAATATGCATAATGTTTTGGTGTGCTTAATAATCTTTCGCCAAGCAATTCTTTTTTATAATCCGCATTAAGTTCTTTAAGCATTAAAGGCAATTCCATTGTTCCAAACCAGGAATCAACTTCAGGAATTTCAGACTCAAGATCATTGCGGTATCGTTCGCTTAAACAACCCGTAACATATACTTTATCCAGCTTACCGCGTTTCTTTAAATCAACCTGCGACAAAATGGTATTGATGCTTTCTTCTTTTGCCTTATCAATAAAACCACAGGTATTTATTACAACAATGTTATGATCAAGCTTTCCGTTTTCATGCACCACATCAATTTCATTCGCTTTTAATTGCCCGCTCAATACTTCACTGTCAACAAGATTTTTGCTGCAACCGAGTGTAATGATGTTTACTTTATCGCGTTTTAAGGTTCTTACTTTCATATTAAACGGCGCAAATTTACAACGCGGAATTTTATGTTATCAGCAATTGTGTTTCTATTAAACTTTTTTGTGCACTCCAACAATTGATTTACTGATCTTAATTAATGATACAGAAATGCTTAGGCATCTTTCCTCTTATTCTCCATCCACATTTCATTAAAAGTTTTTTCGCTGAAATGCAGGTCTGCTCTGTGTTTTGTCCATCCTTTAAATAAATTATTTACCAGTTTATTTTTAAGATTGCCATTACCCATATTCATCATACTGCGTTTCATGCTTGACAACTTCCACAGCTTCCATGCAATACGTTCTGCAACTGCACTGTCGCCTTCTGCAACAGATTCATAGCGGTTTTCTAATAATAACTCATGCAGGTTTATTCTTACAGGGCAAACTTCTGTGCAATTGCCGCATAATGATGAGGCATAACTTAAATGTTTATACTCTTTTAAATTTTTTAAATGCGGAGTGATAATGCTGCCAATTGGCCCGCTATACGTTGTATCGTAACTATGCCCGCCAATATTTTTATACACAGGGCAGGCATTTAAACAGGCGCCGCAACGAATGCAATACAAAGATTCGCGCAGTTTAGGATTTGCAAGTAAGTTGGTTCTGCCATTATCAAGCAATATCACATACATCTCTTCTGGTCCGTCAATTTCATTTTTTTGTTTTGGGCCTGAAATAATAGTGTTATAGACAGTAAGTTTTTGACCTGTTCCAAACGTTGAAAGCAATGGCAAAAACAAACTCAAATCATTTAGTGACGGCAGCATTTTTTCAATACCTGTAACAACAATATGCGTTTTAGGAAAAGCGGAGCTTAATCTTGCATTGCCTTCATTTTCTGTTATGGAAATTGAGCCGGTTTCCGCAATTAAAAAATTTGCACCTGTTACGCCAACTTCTGCCTGCACATATTTTTGCCGCAATTTTTCACGGGCAAATTGAGTGAGTTGCTGAGGAGATAAATTTTCAGGCGCATTTAATTTTTCCGTAAATAATTTGGCAACATCTTCTTTGCTTTTATGCATTGCTGGTGTTACTATATGATAAGGCGGTTCATTATCCAACTGCTGAATGTATTCACCTAAATCTGTTTCAATACTTTCAATGCCTTGCGTCTCTAAAAATTTATTTAAATGAATTTCTTCTGTTACCATGCTCTTGCTTTTCACAAGCATTTTGCAATTTTTCTTTTTACATATTTTGCCAATTTCAGTTAATGCTTCTTCTGCGGTTTCTGCCCAAATAACTTTTGCACCGCGTGCAGAAATATTTTTTTCAAATTGCTCAAGCATTACATCAAGATGTTCAATGGCATTCCATTTTATATTTTTTGCATGTTCGCGTAAAGCCATCAGGTCATCAAATTGTGATTTACCGTTTGGAACTGCAGCATTGTATTTTGATATGTTGAAATTTATTTTTCTGCGATGATCAAGATTAGCTGCTTTAATAGTGCTCTTTGCTATAAATGTGGATTCTGTTTTGCTACTCATGCTTTATTAATTGATTTGCAACAAACGTATAAAAATTTGAATTAAACTTTCATTCTGGGTTTAAAATTTAATAAATATCTCAGCGTTTTAATAAATTATTTCCAATTACTTTATTCATTACAACATCTTTGTAGTTTCTGCTTAAGGGAATGCTGTAATTAAGAATTTTTATTTCTTCATTATCTAAGTTTTCGATTTTTGCCAATGAAACAATAAAGGATTTATGCACTCTTAAAAATTGCCCTGCAGGTAAATATTCTTCCACACTTTTGAAAGTAAGATAAGTAATGAGTGTTTTATTTTTTGTATAAAGCTTTACATAGTTTTCCAGAGCTTCTGCAAACAGAAGGTCATCAAAAATAATTTTTTCAAACTTGCTATCACATTTAATAAAAAAATAATCTGCAGATTTTTTAAAGCTATTTTTTAATTCAAAATACTCTTTCACTTTTAATGCGGCTTTCTCAAACCTGATGTATGAAACAGGTTTCAGCAAATAATCAATCACATTTAATTCATATCCTTCCATAGCATAGTCAGTAAAAGCAGTAATAAAAATAATAAGCACATTTTTATTAAGTGAGCGCACAAAGTCCACACCGCTTATTTCAGGCATTTGTATGTCGAGAAAAATAAGATCAATTTCAGAATTGTATAAAAGCGCTGCAGCATCAGCAGCACTGTCTGCTTCACCGCATAATTCAAGAAACGGAAGTTTGTTTACATAAGCCTTAATACCCTTTCTTGCAAGCGGCTCATCATCCACAATTATGCAATTTATCTTCATGATATTTCGATGCTTAAAGTTACTTCAAAACATGATTCTTGCTTATTAATAACCAAGCTATGCTTGTTTGCATAAATTAATTCCAATCTTCTTTTTACATTTTTTAGGCCAATGCCTTCATTGCTTTTTGAAATTCCGGAAATACTGTTCAGAACACGTAAATCAATTTTCCCATCTAATTTTTTTATGCTCACGTTTACAATATTTGGCTGATTTTTAAAATTGCTTAAATGCTTAAAAGCATTTTCTATAAATGGGATAAAAAGAAGTGGCGCTATTTCAAAGTTTTTAATGTTATCATCATAGGTAAAATTTATTTCAAACGTTTTCTCCTTTCTAAGCTTTTGTAACTCGATATAATTTTTAATGTAAGCAAGTTCTTTTTCAATGCTTATTTTTTCGTTGTTGCATTCGTATAGCTGATACCGAAGCATGTCTGAAATTTTTTCCAAAGTTTGTTTTGCGTCGTTGTTGATCTCATCAATCTGCACATACAAAGTATTTAAAGAGTTGAATAAAAAATGCGGATTTATCTGATCTTTTAAATATTTAAT
>JBDTLW010000322.1:0-3949 GCA_039934575.1 Parafilimonas sp.
CGAAATTATACCATTTAAAGAATATTTCTACATGGGCAAAACCAGATTCGCGCAGCAATAGATTGTCTTCGCTCAGCTTATAAGGAATAAGTATATTTTCCAATGCTTCGCGCTTTTGCGAAATCTCCATTTCGCTGTATTGATGGCGGCGCTTCATGTCGTAATAATATTTAATAAAGTCGCGGTTAAATGAATTTTCTTCAGCCAGTATTTTTTCAATCAATATTAATACACCGTCTTTATTCAATCCATCATAAATTGTTTTTATCAAACGCTCACGATGAATTGGGCGTACAAATTGCAGCGTTAAACACAACACCGCAACCGACGCATTTTTTATTTCAACACTTCTATTTAAATCAGCATTTACAAGTTGATAGTTGCGCTTAAAGCCAGCTTCTTTTAATTTGGCATCACACTTCTGCAGCATTTCAGGTGAGTCATCAACGCCAATAAATTCAATGCTTTCCGGCACATAACTATTCATGCCTATCATAGTTGTACCTGTTGAGCAACCCAGATCATACACATAACTTCCTTCTTTTGCACGGTCTGCAGCAAGCTCTGCAATCATGCGTTGCATTTCACCGTAATAAGGCACAGAACGATTTACCATATCATCAAAAACATTCACAACGGTTGTTCCAAATTTAAAATCGGAAGCATTCTTTATCTCTTCGTTAAAAACCTTGTCTTCACTCATAATAAATAGCAGTGATTTTTTATCTGCATGGCAAAAATATAGAATTGAAAATTTATGATGATGAAAGTTATAAATGCATTAAGTGATTTCAACAGATTTGTAAAAGGGTTTTACTTCTTTATTAATAAATGCGCCCGCAGATGCACCTGAATAAATAGATGCTAAAAAATCCGTCCATATATTGTTTGAAACCTGCAGGTACTGATAGGTTCTGTTATTATTAAATGTTGCTTCCATTATGTGTTTGTCTTCATCATAATTTATCATCTTCAGGGCTTGCGAGTCCAGATAAATAGCATTGCTATGTGCGAGTTTTTTCATGAGTTGATATTGTTAATCCTCAAAAAATTGTACCGGAATTTAACATGGTAAATTATCTTGTAAAAAAAATAGCTTTGCTGCTTATTAAATGATAATTAAAAAGATCTGTTTCTTTCTGTTTTGCTTATTTGTAATTGCTGAAAATATTACTGCGCAAAACCCGTATGTGCTTAATGGAACGGCAACACAGGATAATTGTCATTGCTATACATTAACTACCCAAGGCATGTTTCAATCGGGTTCAATATGGAATAAAAATAAAATTGACCTCACACAACCTTTCGATTATTTTTTTAATGTGTATTTAGGTTGTCTTGATTATGATGGCGCCGATGGAATTGTATTTGTGTTGCAACCTGTAAGCACAAGCCTTGGCAGTGCAGGAGAAGGGCTTGGTTTTGGGGGAATTGTTCCCTCTTTAGGTGTTACAATTGATACCTATCAAAACTTTAATGACGGGGATCCGGATTATGACCATATTGCTATACAAACAAACGGCGATGTAGAACATTTTACCGCTAATAATCTTGCAGGACCTGTGCCTGCTTTATCATACAGCAATAATATTGAAGATTGCAAATGGCATGTGCTTGAAGTACACTGGCAACCTGCAGATAGCTTAATGGAAGTAAGCATGGATGGCAACCTGCGGCTATCATTAAAAAAAGATATTATTACCTCTGTTTTTAATAATGATCCTTTAGTGTTTTGGGGGTTTACATCTGCCACCGGCGGCAAAGTTAATTTGCAGAAAATGTGTACTTCACTGGATGCAGATTTTTATCTCGCCCCGCATGATAATAACTGTATAGGAACGCCGCTTACTTTTGTTGACAGCTCTGTTTCTTTTGGCGATATTTCCAACTGGTATTGGAATTTTGATGATGGCACCACATCAAATGAAAAAGATCCGGCTGCACATGTGTATGCTTCGCCAGGCGTTTATAATGTAAGCTTAAATGTTTTGGGTGGTGAAGGTTGTTTGTCTGATACATTCAAACGGCAAATAACCGTAGGCTCATATCCTCTTGCAGATTTTAAAACTAATATTTTTCCAATATGTACTAACCGTAATGCAATATTTACTGATGCAACAAAGCTTGACGTAGGCACAGAAGATTACTGGTATTGGAGTTTTGGAAATGGTGCAACATCAGGAGAACAAAATCCACCTGCAGTAAATTATGATGTTGGAAATTATAGTGTGCAATTTTTTGTAAAAAGTAAAGAAGGCTGTGCATCAGATACCATAGAAAAAAACTTTACTGTAATGCAGGCGCCTGATATAAATTTTAAAGCAAATGATGCATGCAATAAAACATCCATTCAATTTATTGCTCAACATTCTAATGATACAATTGGTATAAAACAATGGTATTGGGATTTTAATGATAATAATTTTTCTGTTGATTCATCTGCTTCACATATTTATTTAAATGGCGGAAAATATAAAGTAGCGCTGGTGGCACAGGCAAACAACGGATGCATTTCAGATACCATTACAAAGCTGATTAATATTTATGCCACCAATGCTTACGCAGGAAAGGATACAACAATATTACTTGGGTATCCATATCAATTGAAAGCACGCGGCGGCGATAGCTATACCTGGTCTCCTTCAACAGGTTTGGATGATCCTTTTAGTGCAAATCCTATTGCTACACTTTATGGCGACATTACTTATACACTTACTGCATCTACAGTTTTAGGTTGCGCTACTACAGATACCTTGAATTTAAAAGTTGTAAAAGGTCCTGAAATTTATGTGCCTTCTGCATTTACACCAAACGGAGATGGAAAGAATGACAGGTTTAAAATAATTCCTGTTGGTATTTCGCGCATCCATTTTTTTAATATTATAAACCGTTGGGGGCAGGTCATCTATTCTTCAAAAAATCCGGGTGATGGCTGGGATGGAACGCTAAACGGCATACCGCAACCTGCAGGCACGTATGTATGGGTTGTTGAAGGAAAAGCGATCAATGATGCTGTTATAAAAAAACAGGGAACTGTAGTTTTAATAAGATAAAATTGATAAAGAATAATGTTCGATTTTCTAAAAAATATAATTCTATTTTTTAATGAAGCAGGTATCGAATATATGCTTTCAGGCAGCGTTGCTTTAAGTATATATATTTTGCCAAGAGCTACAAGAGATTTTGATTTCGTAGTTCATTTACAAAAAGAAGATGTTAATGATCTTGTTGATCATTTCAGTAAAAAATATTATTGTGATAAAGCTGCAGTATTAGATGCAGTAACACGCAAAAGTATATTTAATGTTATAGATTCCGAATCTGGTTTTAAAGCTGATTTTGTTATACTAAAAAATGAAAAATTCCGTCAAACAGAATTCAGCCGGCGCAGCATGATCAACCTGCATGATTTACCTGTTTATATTGTTTCTGCCGAAGACTTGTTGCTTTCAAAATTAATTTGGATACAGGATTTTCAAAGCCATATCCAAATGGAAGATATTAAAAATCTTGCAGCACTTGATAACCTTGAATGGTATTATATTAATGAATGGATAATGCAATTAAAACTTAATACTTTTGATTTATTATAATGAATGATACGCCTGAACATATCAAGCAACTTCAATTAAAAATCTGGCTTTCCAAAACGCCTGCAGAAAGGCTGATGCAGTTCTTAAATGATAACGAAGCTTTTTTTAAACTAATAAAGGATATGAAAGATGCAAGAGAAACACGTAAATCAAATGAGAAAAATGCAATAAAATTTTAGTTTGCTTTATGCTGATAAAAAAACCGCCTCATGTTATGAGACGGCTTCTTTCTTAAAATATCAGCAGCTTATATTAACTGAATAAGCCACCTTTTTTTAGTTCTTTAGTTCCTTGGCCAATTTTATATCCGTTTTGATAAATTTCAATTTTATAACTGCCTGTCTGGTATTTTCCGC
>JBDTLW010000323.1:0-3944 GCA_039934575.1 Parafilimonas sp.
ATTCATCGGTCTGGGTATTTATATTTATTCAGGAGGTATCTATGAGCATAAAACCGTAGCCGCAATGATATTCAGAACTCTTTTAACCGTAGGCTTTGCATTAGTTTCTTTCAATTTTATTTCAAAGAAAAAGTCTTCATGACATTTAAAAAAAAATTAGAAGAGGAACTACGAAGTCTTTTATAATTTCATCTTAGGTAAAAACATTCCAGCCGCTTTTTTGTAAGCAGCATAACCTGAAAATTTACCCTGCAATAGTTTCTCTTCATAAGCCCCTTTGAACCTGAATAAGATCAGCAGCATAAAAAAAATTAAAAGCCGCAGCGTATTTTCGGAATAAATAGAAAACCCAAAAGTGAAAAACAAAATACCCGAATAAATAGGATGACGTATGTATTTGTATATGCCCGACTGAATCAATTCAGCGTTTTGTTTAGGTGTTGGAAATGGTGAGAGATTTTTGTTTAAAGTAACAACCGAAGCAAGTGAAATAATAATTCCGGCAACAGAAAAAAATATCCCGGTCAATTGCAACCAACGGACAACTTCAAAATCAATTTTTGGAAACCGAAAGAGATAGACTGCAAACAAAATCAACTGAATGCCAACAAAGAAAAAATCTATCGGATTTCGTTTCACTTGTTTTGCTTAATGATTGGTTCTTAATTTATTTTTTTCAAACATCTTTTTATCATCTCAATCGCTTTATCAACTGTTGCCATCTTTGTTCTGAAAGATAAAATAGCAACCCTTATTACAAACTGATCATTGATGATGGATGAACTTAAAAAAACGTCTCCGTCTGTATGTATTTCATCCATCAGTTGTTTGTTTTTTTTGTTTGATTCTTTTTCAAAGGGATACCAGAAATAACTAATTGATAAGTCAGGCTCAGGCCCTGTTTTAAAGCCCAGTTCAATCAATTTATTTCTGCAATAATGTATGAGTAATAATTTTTCTTCAAGGCAGGCAATGAATGGCTCTATCCCGTGAATTTTTAAAGGTAACCACAAACGCAGACCGCGAAAATGTTTGGATAATTCAGGAGAAATATTAGCAGGGCTATCAGCTAAATTATCATCCTCTGCATCTTGCATATAATTGGCTGCATAATGATTTGAGTGAAGTGCTGCTTGTTTATTTTTTATTAAAACGGCGCCTAACCCATACGGCAAAAACATTCCTTTATGCGGATCTGCAATTAGGGAATCTGCCCTTTCAATTCCTTTAAATATTTCTTTTTTTGAAGTCATAATAAAGAAGCCTCCATACGCAGCGTCTGCATGAAACCATAAATTATATTTTGCAGCAATTGTTGCAATTTCATCTAAGGGATCAACAGCACCGGTATCTGTGGTGCCGGCAGTGCCCACTACAAGAAAAGGATTAAGCCCATTCAATTTATCTTTTACAACAAGCGCTTCTAAAGCATCTGCTTTTATTCTATGATTTTCATCCAATGGAATGTAGCGTATAATGATGTCTTCAAGCCCGATAATACGTAACGCTTTTTGCGTGGAGTGATGCACTTGCTTGCTTAAATACACTACGCTGTTATTAATTTTTTCATTCTTTATTTGGTGCTTATCTCTTGCTGCAGTTAATGCAATTAAAGTGGAAACAGAACCGCCGGAAGCAAGATTGCCCACAGCCGTTTCCGGAAAAGAAAAAATCGATTTCAGCCACCTGATCACTTCATTTTCTATTGCCACTGCACCAGGCGATGCATAATAAACACCTGCATAAGGATTGCTTACCGCAGCTATAAAATCGGCTATTGCTGCACTAAATATTCCGCCGCCTGGAATATATCCCAAATGCTTGCCCGATGCTGCTTTAATACCGGTTTCAACAACATCATGTTTATATATTTCAAGAAGTTGGTTTAGCGTTTTTTTCTTATTGTCAATAGCAATTGAACTGCCGGGTTTAGTTTCTTTATTAAAGGCTTTTACATGTTCTAAATCTGAAATAAAATTATTGGCAAAGCCTGCTGCTTCTTTTACAAAATCCTTTTGCTCTGATGCATAAATTTCCAGTTGTTTGCTGATCTTATCTAATTCAATTAACCGCGATACAATTGTTTCTGTGCTCAAAATATTTTTATTTAATCAAAAAAAATGTGCTGCTGTAATTAAAATATTTACCTGGCTTCAAAAGCAATTAATGAAAGAAGATGTAAAATATTATTTATGAAACAAGTGTATTTATTCTATTGTTTATTCCATCTTCAATTCACTTCTTCGCCAGGTTCTTCTGCCGGTATTATCAACAGTGGTTTGTTTGCAATGTATGCCATACTTTGGGTAAAACTCATTGAAAATATTTTTTGAAAAAAGCTCTTTCTTGTTCTAACCATTACAAGCATGTTATATGGAATTTCTTTGTACAGCGTTTTTATTTTATCACTGCCAGGTGCGGTTGTAAGCAGTTGAAATTTTAAGTTGTTCTTATTTAACTTTCGCTGTAAATAGTATGCATAAGTTTCAAAATCATTTTTATCTTTTTGTCTTTTCTTTTCAGATGTATCTCCGCTGAGTACATGAACTATTGTTAGCGTACTATTATAAAGCCTGGAAAATGCAAGACTAAATGATAAAGCATTCTCATCTGATACATGAAAATCCGAAGCAAAAACAATACTATCCAATTCTGCACGCCTGAATTTTTCCGGTATCAGTAAAACAGGCACATCGGCACTTTGTGCAATCTTTGCCGCTACAGAACCAATGAATACTTTTTTAATTCCACTGGCGCCTTTTGTACCCATCACAATCATATCAATATAATTGTGCTCTGCAAAACCAAGTATATTATTCAGCAGCGGCGAACGACCTATAATGGTTGAAATGGTAATGCCACTAAAGTCTTTTAATACAGTTTTTTTAACCCGTTGAAGTCGTTTTAATATAATGGTTTCTGCCTGGATATTATATTGTTCTCTTTCTATTTTATCAGCTATAACCGTGCGTTTTGCGGGTGTGTAAACATGATAGAGAATTATTGTTCCCTTATTTCTTAATGCTATATCCGCTGCAATACGCAATGCACTTAACGCATTGGGTGAAAAATCGGTTGGTACTAATATTCTTTTCATGTTTATATATTTCATTTTTTTATTGTCACATAACCAGTTGTTGCAGAAAGTGAATCTGCATCAAAATGTTCAGTACATGTGAAATAGCTATAAAATAAATCAGTGATCCTTTTTAAGGCTCATTAATGCTTTGTATGTAATGCCCTTATCATTTACTATCATCTTCAACAGCCTGAATTGCGAGCAATGGAATAGTAGTGTGGTAGCTCATCCGTTTGGTTTTACTGGGATTAAATATCCTGTTCCAAAACCCGTGCGGGTAAGTAACCATTACCAATATATCAATGTTATTTTCTTTGATGAAGTTTTGCAGCACTTCATCAAAATTCTTTCCATACAGATGTGCTGATGTAAGTGTTTCTTCATTATAAGTTTCTTTCAGAAATTCTCCGTATTCAGCAATCTTGCGTTTATGTTCAAGAAAGGTACCTGCCTTATCTTCATCTTCATCGGTGAATACTGCTACTTCAATGCCTGCCATATACAAATCTGCGAGCTCGAAAATATAATCAAGTATGACAGGATCTTTTTCAAACTTGTTGGTTGCAAATAAAATTTTTTGCGGCTTCTTCCATTTATAGTCAATGGGAATTGCCATTACTGGAATTCCTGCTTTGCCTATAACAGCGGCGGTTCTGCTGCCCCATAATTTTTCTTTAATGCCGCTTGCGCCAAGCGTACCCATAACTATAAGATCGAATTTTTTACTCACCGCAGAATTTGCAATAGTATCATTTAATGAATCTGCTGAAACAACAATATCTGTAACCACACGATCGGTTTCTTCAAAACTTTTTTTACGCAGTTCTAATTTTTCTTTCGCATCATTTAACATAGTAAGATTAAA
>JBDTLW010000324.1:0-3939 GCA_039934575.1 Parafilimonas sp.
GAAAAACCTGAATTAGATATAACTGTATAAAATGAAACAACTCATCAGGCTTGAAGAAGCAGCAATGTTTTTGTTTGGCATATTTCTTTTCAATCAATTATCGTTTGCATGGTGGTTATTTCCTGCTTTAATTCTTTTGCCTGACATCAGTATGATTGGTTACGCAGCGGGCAATAAATTTGGAGCGATCATGTATAACATTTTTCATCACAAAGCAGTTGCTTTAGTTGTATATGTTATTGGATTTTATTTATACAATGAAACTATTATGCTTGTTGGAATTATTTTATTCAGCCATTCAAGTATGGACAGATTGTTTGGTTATGGATTAAAATATTTTACAGGATTTTCGGATACACATTTAGGAAAGATTGGAAAGAGATGAAGAATAATCATTAAGAATAAAACCTGAACATTGAGCGCTTAAAAATTGACAACAAATATTCAATGATCAATGTGCAATAATCAATATTCATTTTAAAATAAATGGCGGAACAAAAAAATATAACAGAAAATGAAACCGGCGTACAAGGACAATACAAAACATGGTTTCTTGATTATGCATCGTATGTAATTCTTGAGCGTGCAGTGCCTGCTGCAGAAGATGGTTTAAAGCCTGTACAACGTCGCATTTTACATGCCATGAAAGAAATGGATGATGGGCGTTTTAATAAAGTGGCAAACATCATCGGGCAAAGCATGCAATATCATCCGCATGGCGATGCAAGCATTGGCGATGCATTGGTGAATATGGGTCAGAAAGATCTGTTGATTGAAACACAAGGTAACTGGGGCGATGTAAGAACAGGCGATGATGCAGCAGCACCAAGATATATTGAAGCGCGTTTATCAAAGTTTGCGTTGGAAGTTGCATTCAATGCAAAAACAACAGAATGGCAATTGAGTTATGATGGCAGAAAACAGGAGCCCGTTACATTGCCGATGAAGTTTCCGTTGTTGTTGGCGCAAGGCGCAGAAGGCATAGCAGTTGGCTTATCAACAAAAATTCTTCCGCATAATTTTATTGAAGTATGTGAGGCAAGCATAAAATATTTGCGTGGTAAAAAGTTTGAACTGATTCCAGATTTTATGACCGGCGGCATGATGGATGCAAGTAATTACAGCGAAGGTAAACGCGGCGGTAAAATAAAGGTGCGTGCGGCTATCGAAGAGCGTGATAAGAAAACGCTTATCATAAAAAATATTCCTTATGGCATTACTACTTCATCGCTGATGGATTCTATTGTAAAAGCGAATGACCACGGAAAGATCAAAATAAAAAAAGTAACCGATGCTACTGCAAAAAATGTTGAAATTATCATTGAATTAGCAGCCGGTATTTCCCCGGATATAACCATTGATGCATTGTATGCTTTTACAGATTGCGAATTAAGTATTTCACCAAACGCATGTGTGATCGTTGATCAGAAACCAAAGTTTTTGGGTGTGCAGGATCTGCTTAAAATTTCGGTTGACAGAACAAAAGACTTATTAAAGCGTGAGCTTGAAATAAAGCTAAGTGAACTGGAAGATAAATGGCATTATACATCACTTGAAAAAATATTTTTTGAAGAAAAAATTTATAAAGAGCTTGAAAAGAAACATGAAACCTGGGATAAAGTAATTGAAGCGATTGATAAGGCATTCGTTCCTTTCAAAAAACAATTAAAACGTGATATAACAAGAGAAGATATTTTAAAGCTTACCGAAAAACCTGTACGCAGAATTTATAAACTGGATATTGACGAACTGAATGATCAAATAAAAAATATTGAAGCGGATATTAAACAAGTGAAACATGAGCTGAATAATCTTGTTGATTTCTCAGTTGCATATTTTGAAAATCTTTTAAAGAAATATGGCAAAGGCAGGGAACGCAAAACAGAGATAAAATTATTTGACACAATACAGGCAAAACAGGTTGCCATTGCCAACACAAAATTATATATCAATAAAGAAGAAGGATTTATTGGAACAGGTTTAAAGAAACCTGCCCGTACTGACCAGTCAGGCGGGGATGAATTTTTATGTGATTGTTCTGAGTTTGATGACATCATTGCTTTTACCAAACAAGGCATTATGAAAGTGGTAAAGGTTGCTGATAAAACTTTTATTGGTAAAGATATTTTACATGCTGCTGTGTTTCAGAAAAACGACGAGCGCACAACCTATAATATGATTTATACTGATGGTAAATCAGGCATTAGTTATGCAAAGCGTTTTAATGTTACAAGCATTACAAGAGATAAGGAATATGACCTCACCAAAGGCAGCGATAAAAGCAAGCTGCAGTATTTTTCTGTAAACGCAAACGGGGAAGCTGAAGTAGTGAAAATTACTTTAAGCCCTAATTGTTCTGCACGTATAAAAGAGTTTGATTTTTATTTTGAAACGCTTGATATAAAAGGCAGAGGAAGCATGGGCAACCAGGTAACAAAATATCCTGTGCGCACTATAAAATTTAAAGAAAAAGGAACGGCAACTTTAGAAGGCAGAAAGCTTTGGTTTGATAATATTTATGGCAGATTGATAGCTGATGCAAAAGGCCTGCCTGCCGACAGGCAGGGAATTTTGCTTGGCAGTTTTGAAGCAGAAGATAAGATACTTGTTCTTTATAAAGATGGCAGTTATGAAATGACCGATCTTGAATTAACGCAGCGTTTTGATGCAGAAAAAATTTCAGTAATTGAAAAATTTAATGCTGAAAAAATTATAACTGCTGTGTATGCTGATATAGATAAGAAACAATATTTTGTAAAGCGATTTAAGATTGAAACTACAACACTGCACAATAAATTCTTCTTCATAAAAGAAGAGAAGAATATTGTTTTGGAAACAGTAACAACCGCAAAAGATCCGGTTTTATATTTTGAAAAAGGACGCGGTGCGCAAACACAAAAAATAAAATATAAGATCGGAAAAAATATTGAAGTTACCGGCTGGAAAACCGTAGGAACAAGATTTGAAGACTACAGCAAATCTGTAAAAATGCATTGGGTAGAAAGCGGCGGAAATGCGCAGCAGAGTTTGTTTGAGTAAAATATTTACCAACTAATAAGATCATTCTTACCTCTTACCCGTATTGTTTGAATTATATTATCTTCGTACTTAAATAAGAACTTATGGAAGTACTTAATTATACAGAATTCAGAAATAACCTTACAGAAAATCTTAATAAAGTAACTGCAGATTCAGAAGTGCTGGTTGTATCAAGAGGAAAGGGAAAAAATGTTGTAGTAATGAGTCTTGATGAATACAACGCTTTTAAAGAAACTATATATTTAACCTCAACCAAAGCCAACAGAAAGAGATTAGACGACGCTATTGATGAAATGGAAAAGGGAAAATTCAAAAAGCATAAACTAATTGAATAATGGAATTGTTTGGCAAACAAATGCATGGGAAGATTATTTGTACTGGCAGAAAACAGATACCAAAATTTTATTGCGCATAAATGATCTGATAAAAGATTGTTTACGTTCACCATTCAAAGGAATAGGAAAACCAGAGCCGCTTAAAGGCAATTATGCAGGTTACTGGAGCAGACGAATAAATGACGAGCATAGATTAGTGTACAAAATACAATCAGAACGATTGCATATTTTACAATGCAGGTTTCATTACAAATAAGCTGATGAAAAATTTCAAAACTTGTATATTATTTAATTTGACTCTGCTTGTTTCGGCTTGTAACAATTCTATTAAATATCCTGAAGGTGGTTATGATTATCCAAAACATATTGCAGATAAAGACACTAATTTTTATTATTATTCTTTAAAGGATAGCTTTTCAAGAAAGGATTCTGTTTGGGATACTAATGTTTATTTTTTCTTTCAAGCTTTTAATGAACCGAATATAAGTTTGCAACCATTAGGATATGATGAATTCAGATTGTATTATGATGCAGCGTTAGGTTATACATATTTCATAACAGTTAC
>JBDTLW010000325.1:0-3933 GCA_039934575.1 Parafilimonas sp.
CTGAATGCGCTCATCTTTATCAAGCAGTTTTATATTGGTTTCCTTCCTTCCATGCACAGCCTCTTTTTCAAGCCAATGTGTGCAAGTTAAAAAAGGATTATCGAAGAGTCGGTACAAATTGTGCAGTGTTAGGAATACAATGTAAATTATTTTTATCTTACACCCAATGCCTGTAAGATGGAGCATAGTTTAATTTATGTTGTTACAAGTTTTATGGAATTGCATAATATTGATTTGACAAAATAATCGCGTAATAAAACACGCAAAGTCCTCCGGCAAACGCACATAGTCTAAAAGACTGCGCGGAGAAAAAAGTGTAATTTTCATGTTGGTTTTGTTTGATTAATGAGTATAATGTAATTTGTTTCATTTTAATCATCAGTTATGAAATTCGTAATGCCCTTTACATGCGATAAATGTTACTATATTATTTTCTATTGAATAGCTTAACCTATCAGTTATATTTATTCGCTTTGATGCTTCTTTGCCTCTGTTTTTAAGATTTTCAGTTCTTCCTCTTCCACCTGTAAATGGATGCAATTCAACATCTTTCATTAATAGCAAAATATATTTGAATGCATTCATATCAGTTACTTTCCACTCAAGGAATTGTTGCATAAAATCACCTTGAAAATTAGAGGTAAATTTTTGGTAGCCAAGATATTTAATAAGCAATTCTTCACTATTGATAAAATGAGGAAAAGAGTTTTCAGCCCATTCATTTAAATCTTTCGAATGAATGTCAAATTGTTGACAGATATTATAAACTATAAAAGTTGCACTTTCTGTTTTGTTTCCATTGGATTTACTTATCTCAATTTTATTACTTCTCCAAAAATTATGTGAATCAAAACTTATTGTTGGAATTGATTTTATAAAGGCAATAGGCATCCCAATAGGTGAGTTTCCTTCAGGCGCATTATCACTTGCAATTTTATATTCACTTGCAAAAAAATTATTTGCTTCTTCTTCTTCTAAATCATCAACATAAGGAGGTCTAAAAAGTGCGAGAACAAGATCTTTTAAAGTGTTATTTGCGACAGAAGAAATCCATTCAATAAAATTTTGGGTTGTTGTAACTGGTTGGTCTGAATAGCTTATAGGAAACCGGATGTGAGTAAAATTATATTTTTCTTTTGCTTGATTAAACGTATTAAGTATAGTTCTAAATCTTTGTTCAACCTCATGACTGCTTCCGGCTAATGGGAAAAATGATAATTCGTTGCAAACAAGTTCCATTACTTATACAAGTTTTAATAATTGGTTGCTCCATTCGTCTAGAAAATTTTTGGGGTACTCACTCATTTCTCCATTTTTGTCAATTTTAATTATTTCAACCTTTGAATATTGTTCTTTTTCTGTAGTATCCTTATCAAAGAATATTACATTCACTTTATTATTCTCAATACCCTTTGTACTATCAATTGAATTTTCTTTTATCGCAACTCTTACCCCGTTTAAAATATGGTCGCTATGAGTCTCAATAAATAGTTGAGCACCTGTTGTAGCTGCCAAAGAAATCAACTTCCCTAATTCAGCTTGACCTCTTGGATGAATATGCGATTCAGGATTTTCAATTACAATGATTTTATTTTCTTCAGCAGTAAGTAATGCCAATACAATTGGTAAAACATAAGAAATTCCAAAACCTACATTTTTCGGACGAAAAGAGTTTGTTTTTTGATTTCCATAATCAAATTGATAATCAAGAATGACTTTGTTTACTTCCGGGACATACTTTGTGTTAATTGAGATGCCAGGTGAAATTTCACGTAACCAAGCATTAGCTTGAGAGTTTAATTTTTCGGATGTAGCTTTCGGATGCTGTAATTCTTTTTTGACATTAAACTCAGCTCCATAAACATCGATATAATATGCTGAATATTCTCCTAACAAACCCAAATGTTTTTTATCTGCAACAATAACACTCGATGCTTCATATAAATCTTGGGGACCGATTCTCTCAGCTCGTAAATATTGAAACTTCTTTGTATTATCTCTAAAAAATTTCATCTGTTCTTTAGCATATCCATTTAAAGCAATAAGTTTATCCTTATCTTTCTGATAAGAGAATGTCCATTGATATTCACGCTGTCCCGTAAATGATAAACTGAATAAAATAAAATCCTTTTCAGCAAATTGATACAATGCATCTCTTCCTTGTCCTATTTGAGCAAGTATTCCATTAAGGTCAACTATTCTATCTTCTAACTTATCGCTTTGCATCAATAATAATAACACTTGAATAAAGGAACTCTTGCCCATACCATTTAGACCCATCAACAAGTTTAAGTTTTTAGTATTAACAGACAGGCTTTTAATTGACTTAAAATTTTGAATTTGTATTTTTTCTATCATGTTTGTAAAGTCCTTTTAATTAAATCACTAATTTTTATGAAACGGTAGCTTACACGGGTTTTATCACCTGTTGTAGAAGTAATTGCTGCAACAAATGTTTCATCATCATTCATGAGGTTTATAAAATTTTCAAATAGTTCTTTCCCTTTAACTTTTAATCTTTTACGTTCATCATCTGTAAGTTTTGCCAGAGACACACTCCATACTTCGAATAAAGCTTTGTTGATAGGTTTGAGCCTTTCGTTTTTATTAAATACTTTTCTGAAAGTCCAATTTGTAAAAACAGCTTTAGCTAATTTCATGCTTTCAATAAAATCATGCTTCATTTTTTCCCTTTCCTTTTCAGAAAGTAATTTTAAATCAGCCATCCTTTGGCTCATATAACTATCTAAATCGGGTTGATACTCTGAAACAGGCTTAATATAAAATGCTACATATCTTGTCACAAATTCTCTATCGAGCATCCTGTCAGTTTTAATTTTATTTTCAGTAGCTTCCTTAAATTCTTTACTGCTTGCTAAATCAGCAACAAATTTTGCAGGAATGCCTTGGTTGATTGCATGGCGGATTTCTTGTGGTTCCATTAACAAACCACCTGTATTTACTCTCTTAAAAATATTATATTTAACTTCTTCTGGAGTTCCTGGATTAATAATATAAGCAACAATTTGTGCTTCTTCAATTTGTCTTTGCATTGTTCTTGGTAAATCATCAAATGACTTACCTTCTAATGTGTTTAAAAATTCTAGCCCGGTAAGTTTCAAATTTTTATTTACAACAAAGTTTCTCAATGAACTTAATCGTTGTAACCCATCAACTACTAACCATTTGTTATTATTACTGCCATCAAAATAAAATGCAGGTAACGGAAAACTGATTAAAATAGATTCTATTAATCGGCTTTGTTTAGCAGCATCCCATAAATCATCTTTCCTTTGAAAATCAGGATATAAATCAATTTCTGGTATTGGCTTAGCTGATAAACGTTTTATTAAAATATCAATAGATAAATTTTTTTGCTTAATATCTATTTCCGTAGGATTAAATGGCTTTTCCATCACTACACCATTACTAATATCTTCATATTCAACTTCCGGCTCCATTAGAATATTAAGTTCATTTTCTTCATTCATATATTATAGTCAATTTACAAAAATATACTTTCTTTTTTCTATCAACTTACATAATGGAAGTTTACAACTTTGGTGTTTTATTTCCGCAAAGTCTCCTTAATAGATTTGTGCGTATGCGAGGAACTTTGCGCCGTTATGAGTACAATGTAAATTATTTTTGTCTTAGACTCAATGCAGGTAAGAAAAATTTTATTGGTTAAGAAATATAGATTTAACGACATCAAGTAAATGAACCGCAATGCCCTACTGCATACAAAGCGTTACGAAGATAGAATGTAGGGAAAGAGAGGTTATTAACTTCAATGCGGTTTATATAAACAGATGGTAAATTAATTGCCAATCATTTCCCTGGCATTTTCAATAGCCGCAGCAGTAGGTGGTTCGCCGGCAAGCATTTGCGCAATGGCCTGTATGCGCTCATCTTTATCAAGCAGTTTTATAT
>JBDTLW010000326.1:0-3931 GCA_039934575.1 Parafilimonas sp.
ATTTTTTGATGAAGTTAAACCGACCTCACCCCCCGCCCTCTCCAAAGGAGAGGGAGCTTTGGAATCTTCATCATGTTCAATTTTTGTTCTTGCTGCAGCACTTTCAATCGCATTGCCAAACAAATCTGTTTGCACACCAACCGGCGCGGTTTGAAACATATTAAAATCATCACCTAAAACTCTTTTGCCAAGTGTTTTAAATTCAAGCTCTGCAAATACATCAACCAAATCTTTTCTGTTCCATTCTTTTAAACAAAAATTTTCTTCATTAAACTGAACCGGAACATTTGTAATAATTGTAGCAAGTTTCTTACTTAAAATAGCAGACTCTTTTCCATCAACAATTTTTTTACCTAAAGCGCCTTTAATATTTTCTGCATTGGCAACAATGTTTTCAACGTTGCCATATTCTTTCAAAAGTTTAGCTGCAGTTTTTTCACCCACACCAAGAATGCCCGGAATATTATCAACAGCATCGCCCATCAAGCCTAAGATATCAATCACCTGTTCAACACGTTCAATATCCCATTTCGCGCAAACTTCTGCAGGTCCTAAAATTTCAAATGTGCCGCCCTGGTAACCCGGCTTATAAATCTTTACACCATCACGCACCAACTGCCCATAATCTTTATCAGGCGTAACCATATATACATCATAACCCGCATCATGCGCCTGCCATGCAAGCGTACCAATTACATCGTCCGCTTCATAACCTGTTACACCAATGCAGGGAATATTAAAGCCTTCAATAATTCTTTTTATATCAGGAATTGCCGCCATTAAATCTTCAGGCGTTTCTTGTCTGTTGGCTTTATAATCGGCGAAATCTGTGTGGCGTTCTGTTTTTCCTTCCACATCAAAACACACCGCAAGATGTGTTGGTTTTTCTTTGTTGATAAGGTCAACTAATGTATTTGTAAAACCAAATTGTGCATTGGTATTTTTTCCTTTGGATGTAATGCGCGGATTGCGGATCAATGCATAATAGGCGCGAAAAATAAGCGCATAAGCATCTAATAAAAATAAACGTTTCTCCATTGTGCTAAGATAAACCCGCATCTACAAAAGCGAAATAAAAATTTTTTTAAGAGATAATGATTTAAAGATAATAACGATAGCACTAAAGCCATCAGCTGACAAGTTAGGTTTTCAGAAAACAATCCAGGAAAAGCCATGCTATTGCAAACATTTAGCTGCAGTTTCAGAATTTAAATAAGTCGTCTAAATTCATTTGCTCATACAGTAAACCAGCTTTTTCAAATGTAACCTTATGATCTTTTATAGAGCACCAAACCATAAATTCGAATGGTTTATAACAAATCCCAAATCGGTCATTATCGAGCCATTTACCGGTCTTTACAAGTTTATAAATTGAATCGTACCACCACCAGTTACGTTTATCAAATAGCTTGAAAGTTTTACGCTGTTCATCTATTGAAAATATCACATACAAACTTGTTAGCATTTCTGTTTTTTCTATACACAACCAGGCTGATTTCTTTTTGTCTCTTGACATTTTAGAAGGATAGTCTATTTTGAATTTAAAATTACTTTCTAAAACTTCTTTGTAAGCTCTTTCAAAAATACTCGTTTCCCATTTATATTCCTTACTTAACTGAATCATTGATGTGTGAATAATGTCAAGGACATAATTATATTTCTCTTTTTTATTTAACGTCAAATACTTTTCATAAATAAATTCTGGGGCGATTGATATCAGCGAACCATTTTTCCAAGTTCGATTCCAGATTTTATAATATGATGGAACAATACTGACCCTTGTGGTATTTGGGGGTTTATACCCATGCATCTTAATAATATATAGATCGCTTATATAATTTTGAAGAGCTACTTCTTCCCAGTATTCAGGTGTATTATTTTTATAACGAGTCTCTGCATATAATGTAATGTCTTCGAATGGTCTACTCATAAATTGCTGCTAATAATTAAATATACGAAGCTATCTTAACTCAATTACCAAATGTCTTTGGCTTATTAAATAGCAATGTTTTAGTATTTATCAAACGAAATTTTAAATACTAATTTTACGGCATGAAGAAAATCATTTTCATTTTTGTAATGATAACTTTTGCTGCCTGCCATAATACTTATGTTCCAAATAAAGATTTGCAATCGCAAATTGATAGTTTACAATCTCAAATAAACAGTGCTTATAAACCGGGTTTAGGTGAATTCATGAGTGGCATACAGGTGCATCATGAAAAACTTTGGTTTGCAGGTAATGCACAAAACTGGCGGCTTGCCGATTTTGAAATTCATGAAATAATGGAAGCGGTAGATGATATAAAAAAATATGCATCAGACAGACCTGAAACTAAAGATATTATTATGCTGCAACCTGCAATTGATAGTTTGAATGAAAGCATTCAGCAAAAAAATGTGCAATCATTCAAACAAAGTTTTCTGATGCTTACAAACTCCTGCAATAATTGTCATAAAGAAGTGAATTATAATTTCAATAAAATAAAAATTCCTGATACGCCGCCATTCAGTAACCAGGTTTTTTAAAATTGAATTAATGAATAACCAAACTGCTTTATCCAAAATATTATCTTTCTTTTTAGTAAAGATTATTATTGGCATTGCTGTAATTGGCGTTTCTGTTTTTATTATAGAATCATTAAGAAAATTGCTGCTTGACCCAACATCCTTAACCGATAACACAAAAAGTATTATCACAGCCATTGCAGATTCGCTCGCAGCTTTATTCAGTTACATTTTTCTTTTCAAGTTTTATGAGAAAAGAAAAATTCAAGAATTAAGTTTATCAGCCTTCGGCAAAAGTTCAGTCATTGGTTTTATAACAGGTCTTGCTTTGCAATCAGTTTTTGTTTTAGTGATTTATTTGTTGGGTAAGTATTCCATTGAACAAATAAATCCGGCTTCATTTCTCTTGCCTGCTTTAGCTGCTTCTTTAACTGCGGGCTTTGTTGCTGAAATTTTAATAGTTGGTGTATTTTTTCGTTTGACAGAAGAAAAATTAGGAACAATTATTACTTTACTTATTTGCTTTATTTTTTTTATAGTCATGCATGTAAATGTAAAAGGCGCAACTCCAATTTCCGTTTTATCAACTGCTATACAAGCCGGCATTTTACTTCCTGCTATTTATATATTTTCAAGAAATTTATGGCTTCCCATATTTCTGCATTTTGCCTGGGACTTTGCTGAGCCTGGAATTTTTGGCGGAGTAAATCCAGGTATTTCAATTGATAAAAGTTTATTCACAAGTAAAATATCAGGTGCAACATTTTTATCCGGTGGAGAAATGGGTCCGCAAAATTCAATTCAATCACTATTGTTTTGCTCGATTGTTGCTTTCATATTTTTAAGGTTAGCAAAGCAAAAAAAACATTTCATTAAACCATTTTGGAAAAAATAAATTACTGCTGTTTTCAGCCGAAGATTATAAAATCTTGCGGCGTTGGAAAATCTCACAGTAAATGGTTGATGTATGTTTGCATTTTGCACTAATTTCACCGCGAAAAAATTATTCTAATATATAGTTATGGCTGAAAAAATTTTAATGCCCCGTTTGAGTGATACCATGACAGAAGGTGTGATTGCTGCCTGGCACAAAAACGTTGGCGACACAGTTAAGAAAGGTGATTTGCTTGCTGAAATTGAAACCGATAAAGCAACAATGGAATTGGAAAGTTATAAAGATGGTGTGTTATTACACCGTGGTGGTGAAGATGGTGCCAAATTGCAGGTAAATGATTTGCTTGCGATAGTTGGTGATAAAGGAGAAGATATAAGTGGAATGCTGGATGGAAAGTCAGATGCAAGTTCCAAGGCACAAGATGCAGGTGATAAAAAACAAGAACCAAAAAACAAAACACAAGAAACAAGTAGTAAGCAACCAGAAACCGGCAACCTCCCCCGTTGCCGGTTTTTGGTGTGTTGTTGC
>JBDTLW010000327.1:0-3925 GCA_039934575.1 Parafilimonas sp.
GAATCAATAGCCAGATACATTTGCGAAATATTAGAATACGCAATCGCTAATCCATAATGATCGCTGCTGTTTGTTCTTATGCTGATACATCTTTTTTGATACGTAATTGCCTGGTTAAATTTGCTGAGGTTGTAGTAAAGTGTTGCAATATTATCAAGCACTTTTGCTTCACCTTGCTCATCATTTAACTTCTCATAAATACTTAAAGATTTTAATTGCCAGTCAACAGATTTATCAAGCTCGCCCTGCAAACCATACATGTAACCGAGGCTGTTATAAATATCTGCAGTAAGCGTTTCATCTGTTGCAGCAATTTTCAATGCATCAAAAAATTTTGATTCGGCTACTTCCTTATTTCCATTCTCTGCAAAATATAAACCCAATAAATTAAGGCAGGATGCTTCAAGATTTTTACTGCCGACAGTTTGCGCAGCTTGTAATGCCAGCGAATCATAATGCGCCATTAATGAAAGATTGCTTTGATGATAAGCGATATCAGCCATTTTGTTGCAGGCTTCTGCTTTACCTGTTGTATAATTTTTATTTTGCGAATAAGCCAATGCTTTGCTGCAAATAATCATTGCAGAATCGAGATTGCCGGTATCATAAAATGATTGTGCATTAATCATCAGCTTGTTTACATACAGCGAATCTGAATGATTAAAATTTTGTTGTGCATGAATGCGCGGGCTTATAAAAAGCAACACAAAAAAGCAAACCCATTTGCAGTATATCGTTGATTTGGTTTTGATATTAAGAGATTGAATTTTATATGAAATTATTAAATATACACCGTAAAGAATAAGAAGCTGTTTGAGTTATTTTTTGTAGTCGGCTTTTGTACGTTGTGGCATCGTCCCTGAAGCCTGTCCTCAACTTGATTGGGGATCACTCCCTCATACTGTAGTGTTTATAGCAGCCAAGTCTTCTCATTAAACCTAATAATTATTCCATACAGCTTTTAAAATTTTGCGTTTAGACCTCATCCCGACCCTTCTCCAAAGGAGAAGGGCAAGAAAGTGATTATTCTGCTGATTTTGCATTTGTTAGAGTTCAAGTCCCTCTCCTTTGGAGAACTTGTCCCGACTATTCGGGAGGAATTTAAGGTGAGGTCATATTAAAAATGATAAACTTCTTTATACCTAACTCGTACTGTGTAAATATTCATTGTTTTTGCGCAGCTTAATATTTTATTTTCGCATCTTACGATGAATTCAACTGAAATAAATTCTTTTACAAATGACGCGGTGCATGTACGCACATTGTATGCTGAAATAATTATTCCGCTTGCACTTCCGCAAAATTATACCTGGAATATTCCTGCTGAATTTCAACAAGCTGCAAAGCCCGGTATTCGTGTAGAAGTGCAGTTGAAAAATAAAAGATATGCAGGCATAATAAAAAAGCTCTTCACACAAAAACCTGGAGCATTTGAACCAAAACCCATATTAAATATTTTAGATGATGAGCCGCTTTTATTTCCGCAGCAATTACAATTGTGGCAATGGATAGCAGATTATTATATGTGCAGCGAAGGCGAAGTAATGCAGGCTGCAATGCCTGCCAATTTAAAATTATCAAGTGAAACAATTTTGGTTTGGAATGAAGAACACAATGAAGACTTTTCTGATCTGAATGATCGTGAATACATAGTTGCTGAAGCACTGAATATAAAAAAGGAATTAAAGCTGAGTGAAGTGCAGCAATTGCTTGATGCTTCGCATGTGTATCCTGTTATAAAAAAATTGATAGAGAAAAATGTTTGTCATGTTTGGGAAGAACTGAAAGAAAAGTATAAAGAGAAAATTGAGACATACATTTTATTGCATCCGCAATATCATGATGAAGAAAAATTATCAAAGCTGTTTGATGCTTCCAAAGCGCCAAAGCAAATGGAATTGCTGTTATCTTATTTGCATTTAATTAAAGAAGATGGCGAAGTAACGCAAGCATCACTATTAAAAAAATCAAATGCAAGCGCAGCACAATTAAAAGGCTTGATTGATAAAAATATCCTGCTTGCAGAAAAGCGTTCAATCAACCGCATACAAAGTCTTCCAAAAAATATTCATATTGATTTTACTTTATCTGCTGCGCAACAAACTGCATTAAGCGAAATAGAAAATTCATTTAAAGAAAAAAATGTTTGTTTATTGCATGGTGCAACAGCAAGCGGCAAAACACAGATTTATATTAAGCTGATCGAGCAATATATTCAGAAAGGCAAACAGGTTTTATATATGCTGCCGGAGATTGCATTAACAGCGCAAATTGTGCGACGATTACAAAAACATTTCGGCGGATACATTGCAGTTTATCATTCAAAATTTAATGCGAATGAAAGAGTTGAAATATGGAACCGCATAAAAAACGGCGAGCTGAAAGTATTGCTGGGCGCACGTTCTGCGTTGTTTCTTCCTTTTAAAGATTTGGGTTTAGTAATTGCAGACGAAGAACATGATGCATCATATAAACAACAGGATCCTGCACCGCGTTATCATGCGCGTGACGCAGCCATTTATTATGCTTCTCTCTTTCCCGCAAAAGTTTTATTGGGCAGCGCAACACCTTCTATCGAATCATATTACAACGTGCAGACAAATAAATATGCATTAGTTGAATTAAAAGAAAGATATGGAAATGCAGTTCATCCTTCAATAGAAATAATTGACCTCACAAAGATTTCATCAAAAGAAAAAGTACTCATCTCTCCGCAATTAAAAGAAGCGATTGATACAACATTGGCTGATCATAAACAGGCAATACTTTTTCAAAATCGTCGTGGCTATACGCCCTATCTTGTTTGTAATGTTTGCGGCTGGATTCCGCAGTGTAAAAATTGTGATGTAACGCTTACGTATCACAAGGCAAAAAACAAAATGATTTGCCATTATTGCGGCACTGAGTATCCTGTTTTATATACTTGTCCGCAATGCGGCAGCCAGGATTTTAAACAGAAAAATTTCGGTACAGAAAAAATTGAAGAGCTTGTAGCAGAAACATTTCAATCAGCAAAAGTTGCCCGCATGGATCATGATACCATGAAAGGAAAAAATAATCATGATACCCTGATAAAATTATTCGAGCAACAAAAAATTGACCTGCTTGTAGGCACACAAATGATTGTAAAAGGTTTGGATTTTGAACATGTAAACCTTGTTGGCATTTTAGATGCAGACAGTCTTTTATATTTCGCAGATTTTCGTGTGAATGAACGTGCGTTTCAATTGATGGAACAAGTAAGCGGACGTGCAGGAAGAAAAGATAATTTGGGTAAAGTATTGATACAGGTAAGCAACACACATCATCCTGTTTTGCAGTTTGTGATAGAGCATAATTATAAAGCGTTGTATGATTTTGATATTCAAAGCAGGCAGCAATATCATTACCCGCCTTTCACGAGATTAATACATATAAGATTTCGGCATAAAGAAAATCATATTGCAGAAGAAGCGGCGCACATTTTTACAACAGGTATTAAAAAAGATTTTGAACCATATATTACAGGTCCTGCACAGCCTGTTATAAATCGTTTGCGCAATAAATATTTATGGGATTTATTGTTGAAGCTGCCAAAAAATGCGGCGCTTATCAATCAATGCAAAACACAGATTGAGCAACAAACCGGTATATTAAAATTTAATAAGCGTTATTGCAGTGTTGATATTATTGTTGATGTGGATCCGGTATAGTTCTTTACTTTTTTTCTTGATAAAAAAAGTAACCCCGCCTGAATGACTGTAGTCGGGCAGGAAAAAAATCAAGAAAGGATGATATGCAGCACATCCTTTCTTTCACCTTGATTAAGCTTCCGTAGTATCGCTTTTTCAGCAGTTGAGCCTTGATGCTTAAATTCAAAATTTGTTTTGCTCTGCGAAGTTTCCAAACCACAAGTGTTCGAAACCTGAAATTATGCAGAACTGAA
>JBDTLW010000328.1:0-3910 GCA_039934575.1 Parafilimonas sp.
GAAAAACACCAACCACGGCACTTCAAAGTACTTTTTCCTTCAATGATAACAGCAATATGTGTTATGGGTGCTGTCGAGAGATAGATGAATATGGCAGAAGGGTATGAATTCCCTTACTCGTAAGTAATATTATTCTAAATTATTAGGTTCATGGCTGCACTTTCAGTTGCTAATTATTTTCATACACTTACCCTTAAAGGGGATTTTTAAATTTTATGAATGTTGAATATTATTTTTTACTTCCTGCTATTGTAATGCCTAAACCGCCATCAATTCTTATTGCCTGACCGGTAATAAAAGCTGCTTTATCATCACATAAATACATGATTAATTCTGCCACTTCTTTTGCTGTACCAATGCGTTTGGTAAGATGCATATCAATACATTCCTGCATCACTTCTTCAGGGTCTGGCGAGAGTGCGATAGATTCACGTAGCATAGGCGTATCAATGGTTCCGGGGCAAACAGCAACGCAACGAACATGTGGGGCATAGTCAACCGCGATGCTTCTTGTTAAGCCAAGAATCGCTGTTTTGGCTGTGGTATATGCCGCTACTTTTTGCTGACTTAAAAATGCCTGTACACTTGCCACATTTATGATTACACCTTTTTGTTTTTGCTGCATAAAAGGTAACGCATATTTAGCGCAGAGAAAAAAACTTTTCAGGTTTATGTTCATCACCAAATCCCATTCATCAGTTGTTGTTTCTGTAACAGATCCATAGCGTTGAATGCCCGCATTGTTTACTAAAAAATCTACACTATCAAATTGTTTGGCAATATTTTCAAATGCTGTTTTTACCTGTGTTTCGTTTGATACATCGCATTGCAAAAACATCCATCGTTCATTTTTTTTGTTTGATGAATCTTCAGCAACATCAAGCACAACAACGTTTGCGCCTGCATCAAAAAATAATGCTGCTGTAGCTGCGCCGATACCTTTTGCGCCACCTGTTATTACAACGGTTTTATTATGATAATTCATTTTTTAAATTGAAGGATGTGGCAAGCTTAATAATTTTATTTGCTGTTTTTATTTCAATACAATCTGTATTAACGGTAATATTTTCCATTTCCGCAAAATCGTTTTCTGTTTTGTAAATAAAAGAAAAATATTTTTTAGAAACAGATTCTGCTGCATCAATATAAGCAAAAGTTTTTTCACCAAATAATTGTGTTGCTGTGTTCAGAATTTCTTTATATGGCTGATGAATGCCTGCAGTACCAAATTCAATTCCGCGATAGATTAGTTCATCTTCATTCCAGTGTTGCCATAAATGAATCCAGGGATAATCGCTGCGTTCCCAAACATAACCAAACAGCAAATTATGTATTGGTGAATATGCAGTAAGCCAGCCAATATTATCGTTTTCATTTATCACAAAAGAAAAAACGGCATTGTAGTTTACCTGCGAATTTTTCAGGTTAAATGTATTGCCTTTATCATCTCTTACATGCGGGAAAGTAAAACTGTTTTTTTCTGCTTCGCGATATTGTATTTGATCAAAACCAATACTTGCATTGCAATTAATAATAGTTGATGTATTTAAAAATGGCGCGGCTAATGTTGGATGCTGAACGATATTGTATAATCTGCCTAAAACATTAATATTTGTGATGGTTTCTTTTACTGCAAACACAGCGTTGTTGTTGTCAAGTTCTATTGTTCTTTCAACATGTAAACCTTCTAATTTTGCCGTTGTTTGCATGTGCAATGTTGTATTCGTTTTAGCAGTTTCTTTCCATAAAATATTTGCTGCTTCACCATGATTAGGCAAACCATTTTTTATTTCACCATCAGAAGGCAAACCCCATCTTCCCAAACATAAAAAATGACCTTGATACGGCGCTCCGTTTTTATTATTTGCAGGCATTTGCTCTTTTGTAAAAGCAAAGCTTAACGGGTTTATTTGTGCATCATCTTTTAAATGAAAATCAATAATAGCTCCGCCAGATAAATCAACTGTAAGATTACAAGTATTATTTTCAAGAGAGATTTTCATATTGCAAAAGCAGATTATTAATGACTAATCAATTTCAAGAGTTGACTTCTAACATTACAATGATATTCTATTAATATGCTCGTTCACTCTACGAAGCGTCACCTCGACGTTAGGAGAGGTCTCTTGAATTTTCTTTATCTCTAATTTCGAGAGATGTCTCTCCCGCCATTGCGGGATCGACATGACGTACTTAATTCGTTAACCAATTACTATTATTACATCTGAAATTATTATGCTATTTTATTAAAATACCGGTAACCAGAAATCAATTCATCATTTTATTTGACACAAAGAAATTATGAAAAAAAAGTAACTGGTATTGTACTGAATTATTCCAGTAATTCCAGTTATGTTCACCAGGTCTTTCAATATAATCGTGGTCAATTTTTTTATCTAATAATTTTTGATGAAGCGCACGGTTTACATTTATAAAAAAATCATTCACACCGCAATCAAAAATAATTTTCAAGTCGCCGTTGTGTAATGAATCAGCAAGGTTAATAACAACATTTTTATCCCAGTTTTCTTTGTGTGTAGTATAATCCCCAAGATAGTTTTTTATGCCCCAGTTTTCAGGAAACGGGCGGAAATCAACGCCACCGCTCATACTACCCGCAGCGCCAAAAATATCTTTATGTTTTATGGCAAGATACAATGCACCATGACCGCCCATGCTTAAACCTGAAATAGCTCTTGCGTTTCTGTTTGCAATGGTTCTGTAATGCGCATCAATGTATGCGGGAATTTCAAGTGCAACATCTGTTTCATATTTCATGCTTGTATCTATCGGACTATCAAAATACCAGCTATCATAATCGCCATCAGGGCACACAACAATGAAACCATTTTCATCAACAGCATGTAATAAATCAGGCGCCATTAAAACCCAATCGCTATATTTTCCGCTCCATCCATGCAGTAAATACAACACGGGAAAATGCATCGTATGATTTTTATATTGCTCTGGTTTTATTACTACACATTTTATATTTTTATGCATGCAGTTGCTATAAATAATTGTTGTATCAACTGTAGCCGCTTTAGTTGATACAACAAATACAATAAACAAAAAACCGAATACACATTTTTGAAATCCTGTACTATTGAACATAACTTATTTTTATTTTATAATGACCAATCAATTGGATCTTGTTTTTGCGCAACAAGATATTCATTTGTTTTGCTGAAATGTTTGCAGCCGAAAAAACCTTTATCTGCGCTATAAGGTGATGGATGCGCCGCTTTTAAAACATGATGTTTTGTCTGATCAATCAGTTCCTGTTTTTGATGAGCAAAACTTCCCCACAATAAAAAAATAATTCCTTCTTTTTCATCAGAAACTTTTTTTATCACCGCATCTGTAAACTGGTGCCAGCCAATTTTAGCATGTGAATTGGGTTCGCCTGCACGAACCGTTAAAGCAGCATTCAGCAATAGTAAACCTTGCTCTGCCCATAGCGTTAAATCTCCGGTTGAAGCAATTGGTACACCAACATCATCATATAATTCTTTAAAAATATTTATAAGCGATGGCGGCGGACGAACACCTTTTGGAACTGAAAAAGATAAACCCATTGCCTGCCCTTTTCCATGATAAGGATCTTGCCCAAGTAATACAACTTTCAATTTATTGAATGGTGTTTTTTCGAATGCATTAAAGATTAGAGAACCCGGCGGGTAAATAATTTTACCCTGTGCTTTTTCTGTTTTTAAGAAAGCAACAGTATTTTCAAAATAAGATTTAGAGAATTCTGTATGTAAAACTTTTTTCCAGCTTTCTTCTATTTGAACATCCATTATTAATGGTTTGGATGCAAACTAATTAAAAATTACTTTTGCGCCTTTAAATAAGGGACCGGTAGCTCAGTTGGATAGAGCATCAGCCTTCTAAGCTGAGGGTCATTGGT
>JBDTLW010000329.1:0-3906 GCA_039934575.1 Parafilimonas sp.
AAAAATTATTTACAAAATTTAACGGGTTTTGTATCTCATGCGCAATGCCTGCAGTAAGTTCACCAAGGCTGGCCATTTTTTCTGATTGTATCAATTGTTTTTGCGTTGCCTGCAATTCATTCAATGCTGCTTCTGCTTTTTTTCTGGCAGCTTTTATTTCAATCAAATCCTGCTCTGCCTGCAAAGCATGCGCTTCTGCTACTTTTAAATCATTAAAGCGCGTGAATGTAAGATTGAATACATATGCAAACCTCTCCAGCAAATCAACGGTTTCTTTTGGTTGTTCATCAGGCGAAGCCATACCAATAAAACCTTTGGAAAAATAAGCGATATATTGCAACCTTCTCTTTTGTGAAAGACCACCTTTGAAAGGAACATGAATATTGCTGAGATGTTTAAAATATTCCTGCAGCTCATTACCTTTCATATCAATCAGCAGTGATTTTTTTTGCTGCTTCCATCCATCATACATTTTTTTGAATGAAGAATTGTTGTTCAGGTTGTCTTCATAAGCCATGCTTACTTTGCTACCATCTTCATCTGTTATCCAAAACTCTGTTTCGCCTTCATCATCTTTCAGAATGCTTATGTACAAACGGTTAGGTGCAATCCCTAAATCAATTAACTGTTTAAAAAGCACAACAGAAGTTTCAGCCAACTCATCAGATTTTTGCATGCTCATTGTGCTGCTTCTCACTTTTTCCAATGCTGTTTCTATTTGTGCTTCCCGTGCCTGCGCAATAGCTTTTTCAATGTCCAGGAACCTCCGGTATGCCAGCTCAAATACATTGCGAAAACGTTTGAACAAATTGATTTCATCTTCAGTTAATGGCACATAAGTTGAAATGCCCAATGCAACAGGCCCCAATGAAAACCAGTAATAATTTAAAGAAGATGCTGTTTGTAAATAAGTATCAATAAAAACATTGGTTGTTTTCTGATAAGCAATCCAGTCGGGTAATTCGGCTTTGCTCATATAAGTTGAAAAAAATCCGCCTTTTCCTTTCAGCATTTGATTGGCAAATGCCTGGTGCATTTTATGATTTGTATAACTTGTTTCAGTAGTTATTGTTTTATTATGTTTAAAGTAATATTCATAGTTCATGTAAGTGCCCTTGCTTTCATAAAAGATTGCCGTTTGCACATTACGTATTTCTTTTACACCGAGCTTATCCAGTTCTTTTGAAATAATGCTGCACACTTCCAGCATATCAGCAGGTACTTTCATTGACAATGCAATGGCACGAACTTTTTCCAATGCCGTTTCAATTTCAAGCTCATGGTTTTGCGCTTCTACGGCTTTTCTTTTTTCCTCAAGCTCTTCAATGGTTTCTTCCAATAAAATAGCAGTAGTACGTTTTACTTTTTCTGTACGATCGAGTTTGAATTCTGCAATAGCGAATTCTTTGTCAGCATCTTTTACTGCTTTGGATAGGGTTGTCTTTTCTTCATCAGTTAAATGTTGTGATTGCTGAATAAAATTGAGAATGGTTTGCAGATGCTGGTTCATTAGAATTTCATTTTATATTTTGGCTAAAGCCTGAGGCTATTCACGAATTGCTTCCACAAATAGCTTTGTGCTATTTATATTTTTAAGAAATGAATTCTTATTTGGATGTTCTTTGAAGATCCAAATCCTGGAAATCGAAACTGAAATCAATGTTTGGTGAAATACCTTTCATTTTAATGCTTTGGGCTTTGCCTTCTTCATCTAAACTAAACATAGCAAATGCATCGCAGGGCATGTCCTGGTATTCCCATTTGATTGCGAAAGTGTTGGCATTATAAAAATACATTGGTCCATTTAGTTTTGGCGAACGATATGCTTTGAACCACAGTTGACCTTCTTTTAAAAACACTTCTATTTTACCAAACCATTTATCTTCATAAATACCTGTAAAATCAGCCGCATTGAACTTTGTGTTTTTCGCATCTGCTACTGTTTGCCAAACTTTTGTTGTTATTGAATCTCCATTATCCTTTTGCGCCTCTAATCTTTTTGCATACCGGTCTATCCAATCAATTTTATCTAATCCAAGGTAGCTATCTATAATAATATTATTTATCGCTGAGAATAATGCGCCACCACCGTTTTCGGTATTTGTCAGGATAACAATACCTAATTTCAAATCCGGTATCATAGTAACGCTTGTTAACATACCCGGCAATCCACCGGTATGTGCAACGCGGAGATTTCCTTTTATATCTCCCAGCCCCCAACCAAAACCATAACCACCAAAGTGTTGATTATACCGTGGATCAGGATTGGTGCCGGTTACAGTATGGATAGTCCACATTTCTTTTTGTCTTGCTTCAGTAAATAATTGCTTGTCTAAATTAATTCCATATTTCCCTTTATTTAATTGTGTAATCATCCATTTGCTCATGTCATCTACGTTGGATACAATTCCTCCGGCAGCACCATTTATACTTTCTTCAAAAAAACCTATTGTTCTTATTTTTCCTGTACTTGTTGAATGCGGAGTAGCCATATTGCTTTTATCTTTCATTGCTTCCAGCGATGAAAATGAATTACTCATTTGTAAAGGGTCAAGAATTCTTGTTTGTACAAATTTTTCCCAGGTCATACCACTAATCCTTGCTATTAATTCACCTGCGACCATGTAGAGTTGATTGTCATAATCGAACTGAGTACGAAAAGCAGAGGTAGGTTTGAAGTATTGAAAAAAAGTCAGTTTATCCTGAATAGTAAAATCAGTTCCATCCGGAAAATCCATCAGGTCACCTGCGCCCAAACCCAGACCGCTCCTGTGACATAATAGATCTTCGATCAAAAAATTTTCTGTAACATAATCATTGTACATTTTAAATTTCGGGATATAGTCTCGTACTTTATCCTTCCAGGAAATTTTCCCTTCATCCACCAATATTGATAAAGCAGCAGTGGTAAATGCTTTACTGTTGGAAGCAATTTGAAAATTTGTATGTACATCAACCAGTGAATTTGTTGCAATTGATTTTACACCATAACCTTTTTCGTACAAAATTTTTCCATCTTTTACAATTGCCAGGGCAACACCTGCTACATCAAATTTCTTTAAAGCATTTTGTACCAACGTATCTATTTGTGAAGAAGAAATTTGTGCATGTGCCGACACATTTGGAATAATTATACCAAGAAAAAAAATAAGCACGAAGAGAGAGATTTTTTTCATATTTTTTTTTGATTTTATGCAAAATTTTTTTTTCTTTTAACCACCCAGGCTTACTTAGTACCGTGAAACTCACATTGGCTGTCAACCAGCTTTCCAAATTCGCCTAATGAGAAAAAGTGAACCGGTTGTAAAGTACCGCAAGTTTAATATATGCCGGTATAAAAAGCGAATCTGCTGTAACAGCATTCTTTAATAAGTGCACCATTACTTCTAAGCTATCTGTGTACCGATAGTTCTGGGCTTACCATTTTTTCGACAGCTAATGCTTTGAGATAATAATCATTAGCTTCTTTGTTATTGGAGTAAGCAGAATCAGTTTTTTGCGCATAGCATAATGTTGAAGATATAATTGCTAATGAAATAAAAATGATTTATTTAAAATTTGTGTGCATGTATAAATTTTTAATGGCTTGCGAAGCCAGTAAGATAATTTGCATAAAAAGCTCTTGCGCTATCAATGCCAAAGCGGTCAGGATTTGTATGCATTACCACATCTGTTGTAAAGTTGGAATCGTTAAACATATTGCGAGTTATTTATTGGCTTAATATCTTTTTGCAGGTTAGTTTAAAACTTACATAAAATAAAGTTGAATTATAAACTCAGTTCCCTGTCCGAACGGTTCATCCGGGCGGGCTTCACCTTCTCTGCTTTCTACTTTTATTTCTCCACCATGCGCTTTAATGATGTCATAGCTTAAACTTAAACCCAATCCTGTTCCTTGCCCTGTTG
>JBDTLW010000330.1:0-3904 GCA_039934575.1 Parafilimonas sp.
TAGTTTGTATTGTTTCAGGCATTCTCAGCGCCTGTTTTAATTATGGTATTGAAGCTGGTTCAGCAATGTCTGATACAGCAAATGAAATATGGAAAGCTGCACATCCGCTTGAAACAACAAATTTTTTATACCGCAATAATGTAACATATATCGTATTGCTCTGGGGCGGACTTACAACCAATTTTATATGGTGCATCTTTTTAAACGTACGCAACAAAACCTTTGGCGACTATACAAAAAAGCAATCACCTTTGCTGCGCAATTACCTGTTTTGCGCGTTAGCAGGAACAATGTGGTTCTTACAATTTTTCTTTTATGGCATGGGTGAAAGTAAATTGGGTAATGGTGCAAGCTCATGGATTTTACACATGGCTTTTATTATTCTCGTTGCCAATATGTGGGGTTTTGTTTTAAAAGAATGGAAAGGGGTAAGTACAAAAACACGTACAACAATTATAGCAGGCGTTATTTTAATTATCGCCTCTGTTGCATTGGTTGGTTATGGCAATGCGATGAAATAAAAATATCAATGAGTTGTATTAAGCATTATGCACCTGGTGCTAAATTAATTTCTGGTTACAGAGCATCTTTATACTTCGCGGCGTCATCCAGCACCAATACCCAATCTTGTCCATAACCCGATGATGGAGGAGTAAATTTTTTTGTTCCATCATTTTTAATATTTCCGATATCAGTTGTTTTCCCATCACGCGGATTATACCAATATGCATGTAATTTTTCTCCTGAAATTTTATTAAGATAAACAGTGAAAGTTTTTCCTTCACTTGTATAAATAAAGGCATAATCATTACCGCGTGTTGCCTGTATTCTTTCTGAAGGGGTCAAATCATTTTCTTCAATCAATGATTGATCAGGAACTCTTTCCAGCATGGGATGTGATTCAATTAATTTTCTCACATACTGCATTTGATTGGCACCAGGCAAATTCATTGCATCCTGCCAATTTATTGCAGATCCATTTACAGCTTCATATTTTGGTGAATGAAATTGCCATATATCATGACAGCCGTACGTGTTGCCAAATGCGCCTGCAAACACATCGAGATAAGCATACTTTCTTACATCGTAAGCGCTGCTTTTTCCAAGCTCTTTTTCATTAAAACAAACCGGGTGGTCTTCATACAAAGACTCACCATCTATCACAGGTTTTGTTGGCTGTAAATTATATGCAAGCTGAATTTTATTATACACATCCAAATCACGGCAATGCCCGTTTTGAAACATATTAAATGCAAGCCATGCTTCATGATGAAACCATGTGGCAGAGCCTGAATCGCAGGGCTGCGGATGATATGTAATGATAGCTTTATTATTTGTTGCTTCCATAATGCCTTCGCCCATGGCATTCCAAATTGCAACATCATTTTCATTACGCGGGTTTCTGTCGCCACCTAAAACCCAAATAATATTTGTTTTGTTTTTATAACGGTTGCCAACCCATTTGCCATAAATTTTTGCATTTGCAGTATTAAAAATTTCAGGCCCTTTTCCCCATCGGTCTTTAAATATTTTATCAGCCCATGTGGGCAGCATGGCAATGTTTAAATTGTATTGATTGGCTTTATCAACCACATAATCCACCTGTTTAAAATATGCTTCATTTGGTTTTGCGGGGTCATCATCAATCAATGGTTTATCGCCATTAGCATTGGGTGTATGCAAGCCATCCAACTCTGCCAGCACAACTGCCTGTATCACTGTAAAACCCTGTGCTGCCCTGCGTTTCAGGTATTCATCCGCTTCTTTCTTTGTTAAGCGTTGAAATAATTCCCAGCCCGTATCACCCAGCCAATAAAATGGTTTTCCATCTTTTAAAAGATAACGATGATTATCGCTGATAGTAAATTGAGCGAAGCTTTGTTGTGTAATGATGATAATGAAAGAAAGAAGGAGAATTTTTTTCATGAATGTGAATATTGTTTTATGAAAAATGTTTCGGCTGTAGTCTGAAATGATGCTATTGTATTTCATTTACGTCGTCAATTACATAGCAATGTTCAAAATGTTTCATGCCAATGCGTGGATAATAATTAACCGCTGCAGGTGCAGAAAGTAAGATGAGTTTTGCTTTTGGAACAGCAAGTTTTGTTTGCCTGATAAGTTCTTTTCCTATCCCGCTTTTCTGATAACTTTTGTCAACAGCAAGGTCAGAAAGATAACAGCAATAAACAAAATCAGTAACCGATCGTGCAACGCCAACCAGCTTATTATTTTTCCTCGCAGTGATGATGAGGTCAGCATGTTGCAACATTTTTTCAATGCGTTCAGGTTCGTTCACCGGTCTGCGCTCTGCAAGTGTTGATGCTTTTAAAACATCTATAAATTCTTCTGCAGTAAGGCTTCTTTCAATTTTGTATTTAATCATTCAGATTTTTTTGTGTTATTAATTTATGCAGCCAAACTTACTAACTTTAATCTATGCTTTTTGTTGCTATTTTTAAATTTGAAGTAAGTTTAAAACATAGATGCGCATAAAAATTTACGCAGCACAGTGCATGACGGTTAAAAGAATATTCTATAAGAGTTTCGCGTTACTTTACAGCAGCAGCATAATGAAAATATTTTTTAGTCATTCTTCTTGATCTTTTTAATTCAACTGGATTATATTTTTAAAAATCAAAAACCAATTACCGCTGATAAATGATAATTATGGAAGTTATAAATACAGCCTTTAAAAAAGAGTCGGTTACTGATTCTGCCAATCGTTTTCAGCATGTAAGTTATTTATGGAACGATGATGAAGCCGCAAAGCTTGCCGGCGATGAAGTAGGATTATTGGTGTATCGGTCCAATTTATTAGGAGCCGATTTACGCTTAACAAATTATGGCGGCGGCAATACATCATGCAAGATGATAGCGAAAGATCCGCTTACAAATAAAGAAGTGGAAGTGATGTATGTAAAAGGCAGTGGCGGAGATTTGGGAACAATGAAACGCAGTGGTCTTGCTGCTTTATATATTGATCGTTTACGCAGTTTAAAAAATATTTATCGCGGCATTAAATATGAAGATGAAATGGTAGAATTATTCAATCATTGTATTTATGATCTGAATTCAAAAGCGCCATCAATAGATACAGCATTGCATGGTTTTCTTCCGTTCAAACATATAGATCATTTGCATCCTGATGCCGCGATTGCTATTGCTGCTGCAAAAGATAGTGAGCAGATAACAAAAGAATTATTTAACGGAACAATTGGCTGGGTACCCTGGCAAAGACCAGGCTTTGAATTGGGCTTAATGCTGAAGCAATGTTTAGTTGATAATCCAGGTATTCGCGGTATTATGCTTGGCTCTCATGGCTTATTTACCTGGGGCGATACTGCGTATGAAAGCTATATTAATACACTTGAAGTGATTGAACGCTGTGCGCAATATCTCGAAGATAATTATGGGAAAAAAGGACCGGTTTTCGGTGGTCAAAAAATTCAATCTTTACCAAAAGAAGAAAGGCTTGCAAAAGCTGTATCTCTTGCTCCTGTATTGAGAGGCTTTTGTTCTTCGCAAACAAAAATGATTGGTCATTTTACCGATGATGATCAAGTGTTGGAATTCATCAATTCTAATGATCTGGATAGATTAGCGCCAATGGGTACAAGTTGCCCTGATCATTTTTTAAGAACGAAAATTTCTCCGCTTGTTTTAGATATTACAACTGATGATGATGTAAATAATGTTGAAGCTATCAAACAAAAGATACTACCTCAGTTTGAAGCCTATAGAAAAATGTATGCTGATTATTATAACGCGTGCAAACATGCAAACAGCCCTGCCATGCGTGATGCAAATCCTGTTGTGATATTGTATCCTGGTGTTGGCATGTTTACGTTTGCAAAAGATAAACAAACAACAAGAGTAGCTTCAGAATTTTATATCAATGCTA
>JBDTLW010000331.1:0-3892 GCA_039934575.1 Parafilimonas sp.
AAAGAAAACCCGGTGCATACTTATCCGGGTAAAGGAAAATATGTGCCTACGCTGTACGCAACTTCAGCTACCGGTGTAAAAGGAGAGGCATCTACTGTATTGCAGATAGCAAAAACTTCTGGTATTAAAATGGATGATAAAACATTATCAGACTGGGATACTGTTGTAAATAATGTAGTACTTGCCGGACCTAATTCGGGCAACTTCATCAAAGCAAAATATGATTACGATGGAAATTATATTTATGTATATTTTGAACAATATACCACGCAAGCACAAGGCAATATTTATGACTTATATATTGATGCAGATAATGACCCTTCAACCGGTCTTATAACAGGTGATATTCCAAATGGCGGTTATGAAGTGTTGCTTGAAGGAACCATAATTGGAGACTGGGTTGACCCTTATTATTTTATTGGTGCTGACCAGCAAAATTTTGGGAATTATAAATATCAAAACATCAACGAATTCTTTAAAGTGGGTACAATTCAGCAAAGTGGTACTGTGCAAAAATTTGAATTTGCTATCAGCAGAAGTAAGATTAAAGGTTTAACAGGTAAAGGGTTACGAATAGGGGTGCAGGTTGCTGCTAATGACTGGAGCGCAATTATCGGTTACACACCTGATTTTGGAAGTGACCCGTTTTTTCTTGATATGAGCGAATAATTATTATTTAGTTTTGAAGCCTCCTGTATATGCGGAGATATCTTTAAAACTAAATAAGAAGAGTATTTATGACCGATGATATTCGCTATCCCAAAGGAAAATTTTTGCCGCAATCATTCTCTCAAAAACAAAAAGAAGAGTGGTTACTTGATATAAAATTTCTGCCGGCTGAATTAGAGCTTGCTGTGCAGGATTTAGATGAGCATCAATTGCAAACCGCTTATCGCGAAGACGGATGGACAGTGCATCAGCTTGTTCATCATATTGCAGACAGCCATATAAATGCATACATACGTTTTCGTCTTGCACTTACAGAAGATAATCCAACCATAAAAACTTATGATCAGGATGCATGGGCTAATTTGGATGATGTAAAAAAGCTTCCCATAAATATTTCACTTACTTTATTGCATGCTTTGCATCAGCGCCTCGTTGCTATGCTCGAAGATTTGCCTGATGATGCCTGGAATCGCACTATGTTTCATCCTGAGCAGGAAAAGCAAATAAGCGTTTGGCATTTATTAGGCATGTACTCATGGCATGGCAAACATCATGTAGCGCATATAAAAAATTTGCGTGAAAGAATGAATTGGTGAACATTCGTCAAATGTGAATTGTCAAACGTGAATTGCAACATACTTTCAGCAATAATAAATAATCAATAATGAGTAATGGATAATCAATCAGCAAATGATGATCATTTAAAATGGAAAACATTATCATCAGAATATTTATCGCATGAAACATGGTTTACAGTTAGAAAAGATACCTGCGAACGACATGATGGAAAGATCATTAATAATTATTATGTTTTTGAATTTCCTGAATGGGCAACTGCATTTGCTGTAACAGCAGAAGGGAAAATAATAATGACAAAACAGTATCGCCAGGCAGTGGGTGAAGTTTGTATTGAATTGCCCGGCGGTTGTGTTGAAAAAGGTGAAGCATTTGAAGAAGCCATCAGGCGCGAATTGCTTGAAGAAACAGGTTATGAATTTGATGAAATAAAAGCGCTCGGAAAAATTTCTGCCAATCCATCAACCAATACAAATTTAATGCACATGTTTCTGGCAACAGGCGGAAGAAAAACGAAAGAACAGACGCTTGATTTTAATGAAGAGATTGATGTTTTTGAAATAAGTTTTGATGAGCTAATGCAACTTATTGATGAAAATAAAATTATGCAGAGAATGCACTTAAGCACCATTTATTATGCGCTGAGAAGTTTGAATAAACTTAATAAATAATTTTTATGTTTGTATCGTGTCATATGTTGACTATAAACTGAACTTAAAAGCCTTCAAATTAATAAAATCTGAAGGCTTTTTAAAATTTAAGTAATAATAATTATAGCGTAGCCATATCAATTACAAAGCGATATTTTACATCACCTTTCACCATGCGCTTATATGCTTCAGTTATATCTTTCATATCAATCATTTCAATATCAGAAACAATATTGTGTTCAGCACAATAATCAAGCATCTCCTGGGTTTCAGGTAAACCGCCAATACCGGAACCTGCCAAACTTTTTCTGCCGAAAATTATGCTGAAGGCTGAAATGGGCGTTGGCTCAGCAGGTAGGCCCACGCAGATCATTATACCATTTGTTCTTAATAAACCAATATAATCATTAATGTTATGTTTTGCTGAAACCGTATCAATAATAAAATCAAAATAACCGCTTACCGATTTGAATTGTGCTTCATCTTTTGTAACAATAAATTTATGTGCGCCTAATGCTTTAGCATCCGCTTCCTTATCCGGTGATGTACTTAACACCGTAACTTCTGCACCAAAAGAGACGCCAAACTTTACTGCCATGTGACCTAAGCCACCTAAACCAACAACCCCTAATTTATGACCTTTGCCAACCTTCCAGTATCTTAAAGGAGAGTATGTGGTAATGCCTGCACAAAGCAAGGGCGCAACTGCTGCCAGGTTAAGTTTATCACTGATGCTTAATACAAAATCTTCGTGTACAACAATTGTGTTTGAATAGCCGCCATACGTTGGCGTTTTCTTATCCTGCTCTGTTGCGTTATATGTTCCTGAAGCACCGTTAAGACAATATTGTTCCAAACCTTCTTTGCAATTTTCACAAATTCTGCAGCTATCTACCAAACATCCTACACCTACTAAATCACCTTCTTTATATTTTTTTACATGACTTCCCACTTTAGATACCTTGCCAACTATTTCATGACCGGGAACCATGGGGAAAACCCCGGGAAACCAATCGTTTTTTATCTGATGAAGATCACTATGGCAAACGCCGCAATAAAGTATATCAAACTGAACATCATGCTCACCCGGTTCTCTTCTTTCAAAGCTCCACGGAGCCAGGTCTGTTTCCGGTGTTTGTGCTGCATAACCTTTTGCTGGTATCATAATTTTGTTTTTTATTTTAATAATTAAATAATTTTTTTGAGGTGTAATAGTAATACATCTTAAACAAATAATTATGAAAAGAGTTTTTGAAAAATAAAAAATTATAATTTAATAACTTCTCTTTACAAGATCCAGGTATAATCAAAAATTAATCAGCAGTTATTGTTTCTAAAACATGCAAAGCATCATCAAGCACAACCATATTTGCAGTTCTTCCTGTTGCAATTATACCCAATTCATTTTCTTTTTTTATAACTCTTGCAGGATATAAACTGCACATGCGCAAAGCTTCATCAATAGTAATATCGCAATGTGTAACAAAATTTTTTACGCACTTGCCCATGGTTAAAGCGGAACCACTTAAAATTCCGTTGGCAGTATATTTATCGCCTTCTAATGTATGCTGATAATAACCTTCATGCGTTTCTGTAACTGCATCTGTAATGGCAAATAATCTTTCACCCATTATTTTTTTTGCAATACGGATGGCAGGAAAACTTACATGAAATCCATCAGGCACAATGCTGCAATAAACTGATGTATGATCCAGCACCGCACCAACAAAACCAGGCGCACGATGCTGCAAACCACTCATGGCATTATATAAATGCGTTGCTGTTTTTATTGTATTGAATGATTGTGTTGCTGCTTCAAATGTTGCATTACTATGACCTGCAGAAACAACAATATTATATGAATAGATCAGGTCAAGCACTTCATCGCTTACCGCTTCCGGCGCAACCGTTATCATTTTAATTATATCTTTTCCATACTCCAGTAATTCTGTTGCCTGTTGTATTGTGGGTGAAAATATCCAGTCTGCATTATGTGC
>JBDTLW010000332.1:0-3889 GCA_039934575.1 Parafilimonas sp.
TGGACGAATATCGCCATACCCAAAATTACCAAACAGGTCTCCGTTCTCTAAAAAGAATTGTCTTTTTTCCGGGAAAAATAATTCATACCGGCTGAGATTTATTAATTGCTGATCTACTTCAACCTGCGAAAAATCAGGATGCACGGTAAGATCAAGATTTAAAGATGTGGAGAAACTGATCTTTGCATCAACACCTGCACTGCCCTGAATACCGGGAGAATAATTTTTGCCATAATCTTTTGAAGTACTTGAGAGCGCATAAGGAATAATGGAGATATTGCTTTTAGGTTCCGGCGGTGCAGAGTCCCAAACAAGTGTACCTGTATAAGCAAGTGAAGCCGTAGGAAATTGTCTTGGAACCGGCGCCCAGCTTGATTTTTCGGTGGTCTTTAAATCATTGCGACTATAATTGATTCCCCAATGCAAAGCATCTTTTTTATACCGCAATGTTTTAAATGGAATGGCTGCTTCAAATATCCATTTATCAGGATAATTTTTTACAGCAGATACCCATTTATTATCCCAGTTCAGATCAACTGAACCACCTGCATACATTGTTCCATCCCATTGTGCGCCTTCTGCATTAGCGCCAAAAGAATACCCTGTTGTTTCATCTTCAAAGGGATCAATGAACACTAAAAAATTATCATTCTTTACAAAATTAAAATCACGCCGTAAAGATTCTACCATATTTTTTCCTGCAACATCATTATAGCAAACAGCGAGCAAATAAAAATTCTTATCATCATACGTTACATGCACATCTGTTTTCACTTTTGCAAGGCTTGTGTCCATCGGCAACACCATAAAAAAATTATCTGCATTTTCAGATTGTTGCCAGGCAGCTTCATTCATAATGCCATCAATAATTATTGGCGATGTTGCTTTATGTATATGCACTTCAAAACCCGCATTCTTTTTTTGAGTAAATGCGTTGACATGAATAAATAAAATCGAAGAAAAAATAATGAACAGTTTTTTTGAAATCATATTATGCGTGAAAGATAAGAATTACGTTGAAAAAATCACAACATTCATTGCTTAAAAATTAAGAAGCAAAATCTTATTTTTATGCAACTATGTTTAGAAAATACTCTTTCTTTTCTATTTTGATTTTTATATCAACCTGTTTTACTTCATGTATTCAATTCATTCGCGATCATGCAAGCGGCGTATGGTTTTATACATATAGCAGCAGTGGCATATCATCAGAATTTAACCTAACGCCTGCGAGTTTTATTTGTCTGCAGCCTGGTAATAATTATACACTTGATTTTGGAAAATTTGAATATGGCAAATGGACAACAATAGGTGACACGATTATATTAACAGCTTCATCAGGCAACACAACTGCTTTTATTATCAATTCTAAAATTGGTAAAGACCTTAAATTGAATACAGAACCCGGTGTTGTTTGTGATTTTGAATCGCAGCCATATTCATTTTCTAAAAATGATGCTGCGCCTTTTTCATTAGAAGATAATAAGTGGCGAATACATGCAACACATAAAGAAACACCTGCTGAAATAAAAATGCGCTTAAAAGAACATTGCAAATTCTGGAAAGATTATTTTACCTGGGCGCTTAATAATAATATTGAAACCGTTGATGTAAGAAGCACGCCAACGCCAATTAAAATTTATGGTAACGGCTTTGCTTTAAAAAAGTTTGCCGACCTGCCTGCAGAATGGAAAAGTTATTTTTATGATTCAACTGATTGCATGATGGCGAATAAAATAATTGATGATGCATTTACGCATAATGATATTGCATGGGCGCATACAGATAATAAATACAAAATGTTTATAGGTGCATTTGAACAGTTGGAGCAAATGCTTGGGGACAAAATTGCAATGTGTCCTATTCAGGATGCAAGTCATTATAATTTCGCTTCCATGCAATAACTCTTTTATTTTATAATCTGCAACAGCAGCATTAAAACAAATTCCACAAGGCATTTCTTATTCCTTCCACCCTTTTAGTCTGATCGCGACTTTTATTTATCTTTATAGAATATCTGGTATAATAAATGATATATCTACATCCTTTGCTTACACTTAATTTATAAAGTTTCCAAAGAAATAAGCTGAAAAGTAAAACAAAACTTATTCGTACTTCTTTCAGATGTTTTCAAAAAATTATCATAATAATGAATTCCGATTCAGGTAAATTAAAAATTCTTCATGAAAGAAAATTTTTTATTTCAAAAAAAACAGATGAATTTTTCCGGGATATATATAACGTTTACAAATTTATCACCCGGTATTTTAAAGAAGCTTTTTCTCCTCCTTTTGAGTTTAAAGAAATTCTGAATCAGTGTTACGAAGTGGGGTACAAATCTTTGCCGCTTATTTCTTTAACCGGGTTTATTACAGGTATTGTATTTACAAAACAATCACGCCCTTCCTTATCTACATTCGGCGCAAGTTCATGGCTGCCTTCGCTTATATCAATAGCAATTATAAGAGCATTGGCACCATTGGTTACTGCTTTAATTGCCGCTGGTAAGGTAGGCTCTAATATGGGAGCAGAATTAGGTTCTATGAAAGTTACCGAGCAAATTGATGCAATGGAAGTATCAGCCACAAACCCATTTAAATTTCTGGTAGTAACCCGCATTACTGCTATCACTTTAATGTTGCCTGTATTGGTTTTATATACAGGTTTTATCGGGATGTTTGGCTCTTATTTGAATGTGCATCATAATGAGCTTACAAGCTTTACGGCTTTTTTTAAAAGCGCTTTCAATACCATATCATTCCTTGATATATTTTCTTCTGTTTTCAAAGCCATTGTTTATGGGTTTACTATTGGCGTAGCCGGTTGTTACCAGGGTTATTATGCGCAGAATGGAACACAAGGAGTTGGCAGGGCTGCAAACTCGGCGGTAGTGCTTTCTATGTTTATGATATTTATGGAAGAAATGGTAATTGTACAATTCGTTAATGCTATAAGATAAGGCTTAATAAAATACTATTGATGGATAAAAAAGATATTGATAGCAATGATAAAGATTTGGTGATTTCAATAAAAAATTTAAAAAAATCATTCGGTGATAATATAGTACTTGATGGAATTGATATTGATATATACAAAGGAGAAAATGTTGCTGTGCTTGGACGATCCGGAAGCGGAAAATCGGTTTTAATAAAAATTATTTCAGGCTTACTGAAACCGGATAGCGGCACCATAAGCGTGTTTGGAAAAGAAGTTAACAATATAAGTGATAAAGATTTGCAGGTGCTTCGTTTGAAGATCGGTTTTTCTTTCCAGAGCAGCGCTTTATACGATAGCATGAGTGTTAGAGGAAATCTTGAATTTCCATTGGTAAGAAACAAGCGTAATTTAAGCCGTAAAGAAGTAAATGATGCTGTTGAAGAAGTATTGGATGGTGTTGGATTATCTCAAACTATTGATCAAATGCCATCAGAACTTTCAGGAGGGCAAAAAAAACGTATCGGCATTGCACGAACATTAATACTAAGACCGGAAATCATGTTGTATGATGAGCCTACGGCAGGTCTTGATCCTATTACAAGTGTTGAGATTAATAATCTTATCCTCAAAGTACAGCAGCAATACAATACAAGTTCTATAATAATTACCCATGATCTTACCTGTGCAAAAACAACTGCAGATTGCCTTGCTTTACTGCTTAATGGTAAGTTCACGGCAAAGGGCAGCTTTGAAGAAATGTTTAATACGCGGGATGCAAGCGTAAGAAGTTTTTACGATTACAATTTTATAAATAGCAAATGAAAAGTTTAAAAAATAACCGTCCGGTAACAGTAGGAATATTTGTATTCCTTGGTATAGTAATATTAGTTATTGCAGTATTTACTTTAGGCGGGCAGAAAAAAACCTTTGTAAAAACATTTACAATAAACGC
>JBDTLW010000333.1:0-3882 GCA_039934575.1 Parafilimonas sp.
GTAAATGAAGACGATGATTGTCTTGACCAAACCGGGAATCTTAAATCATAACAAACTTGTAGGTTTATTTTCCAGCCTTTGGCTGATGCGATTAATCTTTTGCTGCCGGCACTGTAATGATTATTCTCATCTCCATACGCAAACAAATGACGTTTATCATAATAGCCATACTCACCGTTTGGTAACATCCATATTAATCTGTTAAAATAATGCTCATCTTCTTTTATCATCAAACTTCCTGTAAGAATAATTTTTTTTGACGAAGCTATTTTTTTCATCCATGCAACACTATCGCCTTCCATTGTTTCAGCAAATTTTTCGGGCTGCATACTAAACCCTGTTGAAAACATTTCAGGCAGAATAACAACTTCTGTTTTTTCTTTTATTGAACTAATTTTTTCTTCCAGCATTTGCCTGTTGGCAACAGCATCTTGCCAAAATAATTTTGTTTGAATTAATGTGCAGGTAAGTGTTGCCATTAAACTTGTTCTTTTTTTTGCTGATTCAAATATTGTCTTGCTAATTCCAGATCTTCAGCGGTATCAATTCCAATACTGATGTGATCAGTTAATATCATTCTTATTTTAACTCCGTTTTCAAGATAACGCAGTTGTTCTAATTTTTCAATTTTTTCCAAAGCAGTTGGCTGCCATTTTGTAAACTGAAGCAAGGCAATTTTGCGATAAGCATACACGCCAATATGCTTATAATAAATTACAGGCGTTTCTTTATCTCTTGCATACGGAATTACGGAACGGCTAAACAATAATGCATCATTATTTTTATCAACAACAACTTTTACATTGTTTGCATTTTCAATATCAGGTTGCTCAAAAATTGTATGCATTAAGCTTGCCACCATTACCTGTTCATTCTCGAAAGCATGTAATAAACGCTGCAATATTTCGGTATCAACAAAAGGTTCATCGCCTTGTACATTTAATACCACGTCGCAATCAATATTTTCAATTGCTTCAGCAATGCGGTCGCTGCCGCTTTCATGTTCTTTAGCGCTCATCAGCACATTGCCGTTATGAAATTTAATTTCATCATAAATTATTTCGCTGTCTGTAACTACAAAAACATCATCAAATAAATTTGCTCCAACTGTATTGTCATACGTTGTTCTGATAATGGTTTTTTCACCCAGCATTTGCATCAGCTTGCCTGGAAAACGTACCGATGCATACCGTGCAGGTATTACTGCAATTTTCTTCATAACCGCAATTTCGTTTAAAATTTTAAGTTGCTTATTTTTTATGTAGCTGGTGCTTGTATTTCAATTAAGTTTATTTGCTATTCAGCAATTTTAATTTACTTCGCTTATGCATATTTGTTTATTCCCAGGAACATTTGATCCCGTAACATTAGGACATATAGATATCATTGTGCGTGCAAAACCTTTGTTTGATAAAATTATTATTGGCGTTGGAAAAAACTCTTCTAAAGCCCCCATGTTTTCTGCAGAGCAAAGATTAAAATGGTTTGAAGATATATTTAAAGACGAACCTAAGATCAGCGCTTTTATTTATGACGGTCTTACTATTGATTATTGTAAAAGAACAGGAGCTGGGTTTATACTGCGCGGCATAAGATACGTAAGCGATTTTGAATATGAAAAAGCTATTGCAGATGCTAACCGCACTTTGGATGAAAGCATTGAAACTATATTTTTTACCTGCCTGCCAAACTATACTTCTATTTCTTCAACTATTGTAAGAGATATTCTTCGCAATGGTGGTGATGCTTCCCCTTTTTTACCGCAAGTGGTAATTGAATCTTTAAAGAAGAATAAATAATCGCTTATACTTTATCTCTCACTTTAATAAAAAAAAGGTCATTGATGAAATGATCCATTATGCGGATGAGCTTTTGCAGATAAATAAATATTACAATTTATTTTTTTGAAGATATAGATAAACTTGGGTTTATTTACTCATCTTTAATGCTTCTTACTTAATACATAAACTTTTATGAGCGATGTAAATGCAATGGCAGTACAGGCAAAAACACACAACATTATAAAAGTTATTAAGTTGTTCTCTAACGCGATAATTAATAAAAATTTAAGTGGAAATATTTATAAAAAACAACCTGGGATGCAGGCTGGTAATTGTATTATAAAACTGACTGTTGAACTAACTGGGTTTAGTAAACATTTTTTCTTTTTTCACAGCAACAAATTGTCTTGTCAACTTCATTTTAATACTATCGTATGTCAAAATTAAATATCGGCGTTATTGATCTTGTAAGCAAAGGTCCTGCAAAAACTTTATGGGCGCGCATCATGCACGCCAATTTTGCCAGCATAATGCCACAGGTAGTTGCTACCTGGTGCGAACAGGAAGGTCATAATGTAAAAATGATCTGCTATACAGGTCTTGAAGATCTGAGTAAAGAATTGCCTAAAGATGTTGACCTTGTATTCATCTGTTCATTTACGCAGGCAGCCTTGCTTGCGTATTCGCTCAGTAATTTTTTCAGAAGCCAGGGCGCTGTAACTGTTTTAGGTGGCCCGCATGCGCGCTGCTATCCTGATGATGCTTCTAAATATTTTGATTACGTATTGGGCTTTACGCACAAATCAACTATAATGGAAGTGCTCGATAATTGTGTACCGCAGGGAGAGATTGGAACACAACTTTCAGCAAAAACCCAACCATCTGTACTGCCTGGTGTACAGGAACGCTGGAAGTTTATTGAACCCACTTTAAAAAAAGCGCCTTTTCTAAAAATGACACCGATGATCGGCAGCCTCGGTTGCCCTTATACCTGCTCATTTTGTATTGATTCAACAGTGCCTTATCAAACACTTAATTTTGAAACCATACAAAACGATCTGCGTTTTTTGCTTACAAAATTTAAGCGCCCGCTGGTTAGTTGGCATGATCCGAATTTTGGAGTTCGGTTTGAAGATAATATGCAGGCAATTGCAGCCGCAGCTCCGCCAAAGAGTTTTCGTTTTGCTGCGGAAAGCAGCTTGTCTATTCTTTCAGAAACGCATCTTAAGGCCATGCAAAAAAATGGTTTTGAAGCTATGTTGCCGGGTATTGAATCCTGGTATGACCTTGGCAATAAATCAAAAACTTCGCATATTGATGGTCTGGAAAAAGTAAACAAAATATCAGAGCATGTAAATATGATGTTTGAATATATCCCCTATATACAAACCAATTTTGTGCTTGGTATGGATTGTGATGAAGGAGAGGAACCATTTGAACTTACCAAACGTTTTATTGATAAAACGCCGGCAGCATTTCCGGGTTATTCATTGCTGAGCGCTTTCGGTGAAGCTGCCCCGCTTAATCTTGAATATCAAAAACAAGATCGCCTAATAGCATTTCCATTTCATTTTTTAAATAATCATCTTGCTATGAATATTAAGCCTAAGAATTATGAATGGCTTGACTTTTATGATAAGGTAATTGATCTTACTGCTTATTCTTTTTCTGCCAGAGCTATGTACAGGCGTTTTAGGGCATCCAAAGATTATACAAACAGGTGGATGAATTTTATGCGGGCTATTTCAAATGAAGGACAGGGACGTTTGAAATTTTTCAAACAGGTGCGTAAAAATCTTGCAGAAGATAAAAGTTTCAGAGATTATTTTGAACGCGAAACAACTGTGCTTCCTGAATTTTATACAAACCTTATTAAAAAAGGACTTGGTATTTGGTGGGAATGGTTGCCTGCCGGCGCTATAGAGCACGATGCCAATGCTTACCTGCATAAATCCGAAAAATCCGCTGCACAAAAAATAGTTGCATAACCCTTTTGTTTTCGCTCTTTAGAAGCTGTTTAAATTTCTTATAAACGAAGTCTTTCGAGGTCGTCATTTCGATCCCGCCGTGATGGCGGGAGAGAAATCTCCACTATATTTTT
>JBDTLW010000334.1:0-3876 GCA_039934575.1 Parafilimonas sp.
AAATATGTGATGGCATGTGCAATGCATGCGCAGATGAAGGAGCCACCGCAGCATATTTTCTTGCAGCAGGCAATGCTAAAACAGCCAGCCCGGGATAATCATACGTATGAATAATATAGTGAATGATTCCCGGGTGATTTGGTTCAACAGCATACAAGGCATTCAGTATATCACCAGCCTTTTTTTGGTTTGCATATGTTTTATCTGATGGATCTGCTGCTGCATCTAATGCCAACGCATAAAATATAGCTGCTTCTTTATCGTCAGGATATGAAATGTGTAATTTCTCCATAGCATTTTCAAAATTTATGCAGCGTGTATGATGGTCTGTTTTATCATAGTTTTTATAAAACAAGCCGATAGCATTTATATAAGCAGATTCTCTTTCAGATTTTTTGGTGATTGATTTTGCTATTTCAACAGCCTTACTCCCTTTTATAAGTTCTGCTTCTGTTGGAGGCGTCCACAAAGCATGAAAATTGCACATGGCAACTCCCCAGTATGCCATAGCGCAATCCGGTGTTTCATCAATTACTTTTGCAAACGCTTTTTCAGATTCGTCATATTCAAAAGAATGCAAAAGTTCTATGGCGAGGTTAAAATCTTTTTTTGATCTTTCGTCACAACTCATATCAAAATCAACAGTGCCGAATTGCTGGTCACTTACGCCGCAGGAAATAATATCACCTCTTTTCAAATTCAATTGACTAATTAAATCTGTTGATGGATCAGTATTTTTTCCCTTGCATGATATTATCAGCGTTAGTAATAAAAATGCCTGCAGTGGTATTTTTTTTAAACACTTCATACTGCCGTTTATAAACTAAAGTTAGTTGTTTAATTGAAGTTTTATTAAGATAAGAGCCGCTTGCCAATCGTTAACAATCCCGATAAAGTAGTTGTTTGTATTCTTGTTTTATTAATCACATCTTTCATTAGTCTTATAAAAAGAGATATTTATGCTGATCTTATTTGATAACCTGATTGCATTTTTTTAAAGAATATTCAACAGTGTCCGGATTAATGCGCTGCGCAAATAATGAAGAACAAAAAAATTTATGTAGTTGCTCAAAATATTAATTGCCAAAAAATTTCCTTTTTATCTGCATTCCCGTAATTTTAAGCAATCCTCTTCTAACGATAAATACATACACATGAAAAATGAAACTCCTGAAAATGCAATCGCAGTAAATGAGCAAAACGAAAGTTCAGAAAACGCTTCTTCTGAAAACAAAGGAATGAACCGCCGCAAATTTGTAGAAATGGCTGCGGCTTCTGCAATAGGTTTTACTATCATTCCAAGGCATGTGCTTGGCGGTAAAGGTTATATTGCACCAAGCGATAAAATTACACTCGCGTATATCGGTACGGGCACTGAAGGTATTCGTGAAATGTTGCCAATGCTCCAGGTACCGGAAATTCAAATCGTTGCCGTTTGCGATCCGCAAAAAGAAGCACGTGGTTACCGCGACTGGGGACCAACTTACCTGCGTGATGCAATACGAAAAACATTAAACGATTCCAACTGGCAACCCGGCGGTGATGGAATAATTCCGGGCGGTCGCGATTGCGGGCAGAACATCGTTAATCAATATTATTCAAACCAAAAAAATACAGATTACAAAGGCTGCGATGCATATGAAGATGTGCGCGAGTTATTGAATAAAGGAAAGGATATTGATGCTGTAAAAATTATGACACCCGATCATTTACATGGCGTTCTCTCAATTGCAGCAATGAAACGCGGCAAACATGTAATGATGCATAAACCACTATCTAACCGTTTGCTCGAAGGAAAAAAAGTTATTGAAACTGCGCGCAACAGTAAAGTTATTACGCACTTTGTTCCGTGGGATTCTAATGGTTCTATGGACCAGGTGATGCAATGGATAAATTCCGGCACAATTGGTAATTTGCTGGAAGTACATAACTGGACAAACAGGCCGGTTTGGCCTCAGTACGCTAAACTTCCAACCGATAAACCGCAGTTGCCGCAAGGCTTTAACTGGGATTTGTGGTTAGGCCCCGAGGCTATGCGTGATTATAGTCCCGATTATACAAACATGGTATTTCGCGGCTGGTACGATTTCGGTGGCGGTGCCATGGCAGATATGGGTCATTATAGTTTGTGGACTGTTTTTAATGCATTAAAACTTACATCACCAACAATGGTGCAACCGTATCGCTCTCATGTAGTTGATTTTAATGGTTCAGTGCCGTTCAGAATAAATAATGATTTTGCTTTCCCGTATGCGGGCGTGGTACGTTTTAAATATCCTGCAAACGGCAATCGTGGCCCTGTAGATTTATGTTGGTATGATGGTGGCATGCGACCGCCAACACCAATTGAATTAATGAGTGCAGGTAAAGATTTGGAACAGGAAGGAATGATGTTCGTTGGCGATAAAGGAAAAATACTTGCAGGATTTAATGTACAGAATCCTGTCATTTTATCAGGCACTTTAACTGATGATAAAGCCGGCAAAAGCACTGGCTCAACAAGTGGTGGCAACAACGAATTGCAACCATTAAAGGATTTTGCCGCAGCCTGTAAAACGGGCAAACAATATGCAGGAAATTTTGCAGAAGCCGAGTATTTAACAGAAGCCGTGAATTTGTATGCTGCCGGTTTGCGCACCAACAAAGTTTTGTTGTATGATGCTGCTCAGCAAAAAATTACGAATAACGATGCTGCGAACAAATATTTATCACGCGAATACAGAAGCGGCTGGGATCCGGAAAGTATTTAAACGGGGATTTGGGCAGATTAAAAGATTATATTTTAATGCAACAAGCTGCTTATATAAATCTTTATAAAACTTAATGTCTTTTGCTTCAATTGCTTTATTATAATTTGTCAAAGACTTTATATTAAAAACTCAAAATAATTTATCATGAATAAAATAAACCGTCGTTCATTTCTTACAAAAACCTCAATGAGTTTAGGCGCGGCATTTGCCTTATCTCAATTACCAAAACAATTATTTGCCAATGCAAAAGCCAATAATATGCCCATAGGATTTCAAACTTTTCCTATAAGGGATGTACTCGCTAAAGATTTTTCAGGCACACTGAAAATGATGGCAGATATGGGCTATACACTTACAGAATTGTGTTCACCAAAAGGCTATGCGCAAATTGGTTTTGGATTTTTGACATCAATGAAAACAGCAGATATAAAAAAGACCATCAACGATGCAGGTCTTGAATGTCCAAGCTGCCATTTTGGTTCTGCTGAGCTTTTTGATAAGATTGACGAAAGCATAGAATTTGCACAGGAGTTAGGATTAACACAAATGATATGTTCTACATTCTGGTTGCCGAAAACTTCTACTTTAGATGATTATCTTTCTTCCGCAGATAAACTAAATAAGGCTGCAGCAAAAATAAAAGCAGCAGGTATGCAAGCGGGTTTTCATAATCATGAATTTGAATTTAATATGCTTGATGGTCAACTTATTTATGATGCATTGATGGGACGTTTTGATCCTGACTTAGTGAAGATGCAGTTTCAAACAGAAGTTATCAATCTGGGTTATAAAGCAGCTACCTATTTTAATAAATATCCCGGAAGATTTATATCATCACATTTATCTGACTGGACTGCAGATAAAAAAGAAGTACCTATTGGGCAAGGCGTTATTGACTGGAAGGAATTTTTTGCCGCAGCTAAAACAGGCGGTGTAAAAAATTTCTTTGTTGAAATGGCTTTACCAACTTTTAAAGACAGTGCCACATATATACACGGACTTACAATGTAGTGATTGGTTTTTACAACGTTGAAGCATTTGCGATGGCAGGCGATAGCGAACTCTCCTTGAACAAATGCTTAATTGAAAAATTAAAGTTGAAGATAAATACAAATGCTGAATTGCG
>JBDTLW010000335.1:0-3873 GCA_039934575.1 Parafilimonas sp.
GGTTTTATTAAAACTTCTGCTAATTGCATTTTTCTTTTATTGAAATGTTATTCAATTATGCTTCTGCTATTTCTTCTTCTGTAAAAATCTTCGCTGCATTTTCTGTAAGCACTAATATGTCAGCATGAACAATGTCAAACGTATTCATATCAGCTAAAACCCTGCTTTCTACTGAAGCTAAATTGCGAAGGCTTAAAAAAAGATTATCATTAAATGTATCAACTACAAGCAATGTTTTCTTATCTGTAAGCTGAAGATTTTTTAAAGCATCTGCAACCTGTTTTGTTTTAGGCGCTTCAAATTGAAAATCTTCTATAATAACCAAAGCATTATTTTTTGTTTTGTATGATAAGGCGCTCATTTTAGCCAGATCTTTCACTTTTTTATTCAGCTTAAAATCATAGCCGTGGGGCTTTGGACCAAATACGGTACCACCACCTTTATATAAAGGGTTACGGATGTTTCCTTTTCTTGAACCACCGGTTCCTTTCTGGCGATGAAGTTTGCGGCTTGAACCCTGTACTTCAGCGCGGGTTTTTACTTTATGTGTTCCCTGGCGCTGGGCAGCCTGGTATTGTTTAACAGCCAGGTAAATTACATGATCATTAGGTTCAATACCAAATATATCATCAGGCAATTCTAATGTTCTGCCGGTTTTTTCACCCATTATATTTAAAACGTCAATTTGCATTTCTTCTAATTGAATTATTTCTGAATTAAAACAATAGAGCCATTATGACCCGGTACAGAACCGCTGATAAGAATATAATTTTTATCAGGAAATATTTTTATAACCTTCAGCCCTTTAAGCTTTACACGATCTCCGCCCATTCTTCCTGCCATACGCACACCTTTAAATACACGCGAAGCATCAGAAGAATTACCAATAGAACCCGGCGCGCGTGAACGGTCATGCTGACCATGCGACTGGCCACCTACACCATGAAACCCATGGCGTTTAACCACACCCTGAAATCCTTTACCTTTTGTAGTACCTACAACTTCAACATTGTCGCCTTCAGCAAAAATGTCAACGGTAATAGTTTCGCCTAAGGCTTTTTCAATAGTATAATCGCGGAATTCTTTTACGAACCTTTTAGGAGCAGTGTTTGCTTTTGCAAAATGGTTGATTTCGGCTTTTATGGAGTGCTTTTCATTTTTATCGCCGAATGCCAGTTGAAGGGAAGAATAACCGTCAGAGTCTTTTGTCTTAACCTGGGTTACAGTGCAGGGACCAGCTTCAATAATAGTACAGGCAGTTTGTTTGCCATCAGGAGTGAAGATGCTGGTCATCCCAATTTTTTTACCAATAATTCCTTTCATTTATTTGCGGTTTTAGCCCCGCATTGGTTATGAGGACATTCCCGATTTTTATATCAGGACTTCAATCCTTGTTTGCCGCCGACCTTTTCTTTTGTTTCCCGAAAACTTTAGGGAGAGAAGTACCAGCAGTAAACAAACCTCGAAGGGCTTGTTTATATGTTGACCACGATTTTTTTAATTTAACAGATTCTGCTAAAATCATTCAATCGCGTTTTTTGTTTTTTCAGAGCTGCTTTCTCCCGTATGTACGGGATTGACAGATGTATATTTATAAGAACTTATTTTTTTGATCCGCCATCTCAGGTGAATCATGGATTAATCAGTAAAATCGTGGTTATGCCTTTATCTCAACTTCAACACCACTTGGTAAATCCAGTTTGCTTAAAGCATCTACGGTTCTTGATGAAGAAGTGTAAATATCTAGTAAGCGTTTGTGCGTAGCCAACTGAAATTGTTCACGGCTTTTTTTGTTTACATGCGGTGAACGGAGAACGGTAAATATTCTTGTGTGTGTTGGAAGCGGAATTGGACCCGTTACAACAGCACCTGTGCTGCGTACAGTTTTTACAATTTTTTCTGCAGATTTATCTACCAGGCTGTGATCGTATGACTTTAATTTTATTCTGATTCTTTGCGACATATCCAGACCAAACTTTTAATTTGGGAGCGCGAAGTTATGTGTATATATGATATGGGCAAGCTTTCATACAAGTTTTTTTGATATTTTTTGCAAAGATGGCTTTATACTTTTTATCTAATCAGTAAATTTTTATATTAAAATGGAAACCCGGCAGTTGCTACATACAAAATCTCAGGGTTAAGTTAATCTCCGGCATTTAACCTCGTACTTCGTACCTCTAACTTCGTACTTTGTATTCCCCCCTTCCTCCATACCTCCTCCATACCTCCTCCATAGTTCCTCCATACTTCCTTCATGGTTGAAGCATGGAACCGAATTTCATTTGTTTAGGATTTCGTGTAGAGATGATGCTACAAGTATTATTCATTATTCGAATTGATAAGGTTTACAATCAATTTTATCATAAGCTCTTTATCATTTGGATTGCTTTGCGCAGTAAGCAAAGCCAAAGCTGTTAAACCATTATCTGTACGAACTGTTAGGAATTTCCAAACGGTTTCTTTTTGCTCAATTCTTCATCCTGAAAAATATGCTTTATATGTTCACTGATATTCGCTTTGCTTGACTTAAATAATTCTATGATCTGTGTTTGTGTAAGCCAAACTGTTTCTTCTTCAAACTTTACATCAATTTGCGTTTGATGATCCGGTGTTTGATAAATAATTATTTGTCCTTTGTGTTTCATTGATTTTTTTTTTTTAAAACATTAATTGCAAATCATTATTTCAAAATTCTTTTGAAATAATCTTCAAGATTTTCACCGGGATTTATGGGTATTATTTCCAGACCTGTTGAAAACTTGTTTAGCAAGGCTGCATATTGTTTAAATCGTTCCTTCAAAAGGCTTTCATCTTCTGTTTCCCAAAACATTCCTTCATCCTTTAGGGAAAAAGATTTAAAATATTTCCCGCTGATATATTTTAAAATCCTTATCACCAGTACATGTAATTGCCATCCTGCATATTGCGTTTTTACGGAAAGCATGTATAAATATTTTTTATAAGCTTCATCTTCGTTAAGATATTGTAACCAGAAGGTGTGGCTTAGCCTGCCATTTGATAAAAACGTTAAAGAAACAGTTTCACAACCGGGTGGTGTAAAACATATACCATAAGTTTTATTGTCAAAAGTTTTCTTGAAATAATAAGCAGGAAATTCTGTTTCATAAATATGATATTTCCATTTATGCGCTTCGGCTATATCTTTTACTTCTTCAATCATCGCAGGTAAAGAGGCTTTGCTGCTGAACTTTCCGCTATAATGAAATGATAAGCCCATGATGATAATTTATTTCTTCAGCTGTTCAATTATACTCTTAAAACTTTCCAACCCTGCTTCTAAATTCTCCACTATCTCCAATGCCAGTTCATCAGGATCGGGAAGGTTATCTAAGTCGGCAAGTGATTTATCTTTTAACCATGTAATGTCTAATGATGTTTTATCTCTTGCAATAATTTCATCGTACGTAAACATGCGCCATCTTCCTTCGGTATTGGTTTCATTATATGTTGCTGTTCTTTTAAAACGATTGGTTGGATTATAACAGTTAATAAAATCCTGCAGATCTTCCAGCTTTAATGGATTCTTTTTTAGTGTATGATGAATATTGGTTCTGTAATCATATACCCACACTTCTTTTGTCCACGGGTCTTTGCTTGACGGTTTGCCATCAAAAAACAACACGTTTGCTTTTACACCATTGGCATAAAATATTCCGGTAGGTAAACGAAGTATAGTATGCAGGTCTGTTGTTTCCAACAATTTTTTTCTTACTGTTTCTCCTGCACCGCCTTCAAACAAAACATTATCTGGCAATACAACGGCTGCATGACCTGTTGTTTTCAACATGCTTTTTATATGCTGTACAAAGTTGAGTTGCTTGTTGCTGGTGGTTACCCAAAAATCCTGGC
>JBDTLW010000336.1:0-3864 GCA_039934575.1 Parafilimonas sp.
CCATCAAACAAAACAATAAACGATACATAAATTAAAAATTAGTTAGCGATGAAGGTAATTACAAGAATCAAAATATCATGACTGCTTTTTTATAAGCGGCAATAAAAAACCCTTTCGTAAAAACGAAAGGGTTTAACCAAAACCAACTGCTACGAAAAAAAAATTACTGAATACTAATCTCTTTTGGCAATGCTTTCACATCTTCTTTTTTAGGAAGATAAAGCTTCAGCACACCATCTTCATATTTAGCCTGAATATCTTCTGTATTAATTACATCATCTACACGAAAGCTGCGTTTAAAGCTTGTGAAATTAAATTCACGGCGATGGGTTTTGTAATCATCGTTTTCAGTTTCTTTTTCGCTCTTCTTTTCATAGCTTATTGTAAGCAGCCCTTTATCAAGGTTTACTTTAAAATCGTCTTTCTTTAAACCGGGAGCTACTAATTCAAGATGAAAACCTTCATTGTTTTCATGAATGTTTACCGGCGGAACATTCCATCCATTTTCTTTACCCCATGCTGCAGGTAAATTGCCAAAGAATTCATCAAACAAATTGTCTAATGTTCTGTAGTTACGTTTTGCTAAAGTTGTCATAGTATTTAATTTTAATTTTTAATAATGATTTCGGCATGTGTTGAACAAAGTATATACCAGCACATTTTTGAATGAAAAAAATTCAGGAAAGCCATGAATTGTTATGACAATATCTGCTTTTAACATTTTTTATAATGACAGGTTGACCTTAGATTGAAGTATAGTTTTAAAATCAATTAACACAACGGGTTTATTCTTTTAGTATCATTGCACGTTTTAAAGCACAGGCATGTATCCCAATTTATATTATTTATTTAAAGACGCCTTCGGATGGAATTTACCTGCTTTCAAAATTGTAAACACTTTTGGATTCTGTGTAGCTATTTCATTTTTGGTTTCTGCATGGTTGCTGGTAAAAGAATTAAAGCGTAAACAGGCTGCAGGTTATTTTACATATAAGGAAACAAATATTATTGTTGGAAAACCTGCAGGTATAATTGATTTACTCATTAATTTTTTTCTGGGTTTTCTTTTAGGGTATAAATTGTTAGGCATTTTTATTATTAAGGGTGCGCTCAATGATCCGCAGGAATTTATTTTTTCTTCACTTGGAAGTTTTCCTGCAGGCGTGTTATTGGGATTATTTTTTGCCGGTCTTAAATGGTGGGAAAAAAATAAATCTAAACTGGCTGAACCCGAAAAAAGAACCATAAGAATTTGGCCAAGCGACAGGGTTGGCGACATAACAATTATAGCTGCTGTGTTTGGTTTTGCAGGTGCAAAAATTTTTGACAACTTAGAGAACTGGAACAGGTTTATTCAAGATCCTATTGGCAATTTATTTTCACCAAGCGGCTTAACATTTTATGGCGGTTTAATAGTTGCATCGCTTGCATTATTATATTATTTCAGAAAAAATAAAATCAGTTTTATTAATGTTGCTGATGCCGCTGCACCTTCTTTAATGTTTGGTTATGGATGGGGAAGAATGGGTTGCCAGATTGCCGGCGATGGTGATTGGGGAATAGTAAACAGCGCGTTTATAAGCAATGCAGATGGTACTGTACAGCTTGCAGGTACAAATAGTTCATTCACGCAAACGCTTACAGCAAATGCAAACTATTATATAAATCAATTTGGTGATCTGGGTGCAGTGCAGCACAAGGCTGTTAAACCTTTTTTGGGATTGCCTGACTGGCTTTTTGCTTATACTTACCCGCATAATGTAAACAATGAAGGCATCCCCATTTTTGGCTGCACCTGGGATAATTATTGCAATCATTTACCGATGCCGGTTTTTCCTACACCTATCTATGAAATTGTTACCTGCCTTATATTGTTTTTTATTTTATGGTCATTCAGAAAAAAAATAAAAACACCTGGCAGAATGTTTGCTGTTTATCTTATGCTTAATGGCGCTGAAAGATTTTTAGTTGAACATATACGCGTGAATACTCAATATCATTTTTTAGGTATTAATCCCACACAAGCAGAAATTATTTCTTTAGGGCTTATTGTATCAGGTTTGCTGCTTTATTGGATTGCACCAAAGCTGCGTGTTTCAAAAGCTATGTTGCTCAAGCGGCAACAACAAACTGTGGGAACTTAAAATATTTTTTCAAGTTCTACAGCTTTGCGTTGTGCAAAAAGTTTATCAATAATATTTTTTTCTTCACTCACCTCAAGAAGCGCCGCAATTTTTGTTAATAGAGATCCCTCTTCTGCAGATACTATTTTATCGCTTAAACTCAGCTCAATGCAATAAGAATATAAAGCAAGATTTTGCACAGGATGTATCAGTTTAAGAAGATATTGTAAATATGCATCCTCATCTGTAATACCTGATTTATACTCCTTATAATGCAGCAATTCTTCTTTAAAATTTAAATCGCGGTGAATTTGCAGTGTAACAAACTTTTCTGAAACATTATCTATTTCGTCCTTAGAAAAAGTTCCGTCTTTAAAACAACAATGCAAAAACAAATGACATATCGCTTCATTCTGCGTAGTAATATAATCCTGAAACATAAAGTATTTTAATGGAGTCAATCAAGTTTAATGCCGATAAAAAATTATCAGCAAAAACATACTATATTATTTTTTGATCAGAACATTCAACTCAGCCAATTGCCTGTGTCAAATCTTCAATCAGATCATCAGCATCTTCAATACCAACACTTAAACGAATAAGAGAATCTTTCAATCCATTTTTTATTCTTTCTTCTTTGGGTATAGAAGCATGCGTCATGGTAGCGGGATGATTTATTAAACTTTCAACACCACCCAAGCTTTCTGCCAATGAAATTATTTTTGTTGATGACACTACCCTTTTCACTTCTTCCGGGCTTTCATTTTTTAATTCAAAACTTATCATTCCGCCAAAACCGTGCATTTGTTTTTTTGCAATTGCATAACCCGGATGATCTTCAAAACCCGGCCAGTAAACTTTACCAACTTTTGCATGGTTGCGTAAATAGTGAGCGATCTTCTCTCCATTCTCACAATGTCTTTGCATACGCACGTGTAAAGTTTTTATACCGCGTAAAACCAAAAAACAATCCAGCGGACCCGGCACTGCACCGCAACTTTTTTGAATAAAATATAATTCATCACGCAAAGCTTTATCATTCATTACAAGGCAACCTTGTATAACGTCGCTGTGCCCGCTTAAATATTTTGTGGAAGAATGCATGACTATATCTGCACCAAGATCTAAAGGATTTTGAAGATAGGGAGAAGCAAAAGTATTATCAACACAAACTAAAATATTATGCTGCTTTGCAAGCTGTGTAACAGCAGCAATATCTACAATATTCATCAACGGGTTTGTTGGTGTTTCTGTCCAGATAAGTTTAGTGTTTTCGCTAATTACATCGCTTATATTTTTTATATCCTGCATATTGATATACAGAAATTTTATTCCGAATTTTTCAAACACTTTTGAAAATAAACGATACGTGCCGCCATACATATCGTTTGAAGCAATCACTTCATCGCCTGGTTTTAATAATTTAATTACAGCATCTGTTGCAGCCACGCCACTGCCGAATGCCAGACCAAATTTTCCGTTTTCAATTGCAGCACAAGCGCTCTCCAATGCAAAACGTGTTGGGTTTTGTGAGCGTGCATATTCAAAGCCTTTATTAACACCTGGTGCTGCCTGCACATAAGTTGATGTTTGATAAATCGGCGTCATGATTGCACCGGTTGAAGGATCAGGTTCCATACCTGCATGAATACATTTTGTACCGTTGCCCCAATTGTTTGCAAGGTCATTTTTGTTATCACTCATAATTTTCTGTTTAATATTAATTCATTAATCATGCTCA
>JBDTLW010000337.1:0-3856 GCA_039934575.1 Parafilimonas sp.
ACAAATATTTTTAAACATGCAAACGCTTCGGAAGTGCTGGTGCAATTACTGCGTGAAGAAAACCGGCTGAGCATAACTGTAGAAGATAATGGTAAAGGGTTCGATGTTAATGAGCTTGAAAAAAATAAAGGTGCTGGCTGGGCAAATATTCGCAGCCGCGTAGATTATCTTAAAGGAAAATTAGATCTTCATTCAGATAATATTAAAGGAACTTCTGTAAATATTGAAATAAACTTATAATATGATCCGTGTCTTTATTGTTGATGATCATCCATTAGTGCAGGAAGGTTTGCGCTCATTGCTTGGTAATGAAAAAGGAATTGAATTATGCGGATATGCAATGACGGCACAATCATGCCTGGGCTTTTTTATGAATAATACTGCTGATGTAATATTGATGGATATTAATTTACCAGACATGAGCGGCATTGATCTTTGTGCAGCTATCAAAACAAAATATCCCGGTATTATGGTATTAGGATTAAGTACACTAAACCAGGGTTCGTATGTAAATAAAATGATTGAAAATGGCGCCAGTGGTTATGTAATAAAAAATGCAGGCAGAGAAGAATTGATTGAAGCAATTCGTGAAGTAAATAAAGGCAAAACCTATTTAAGCTTTGAAGCAGGACAAGCTATGCGAAAAGATAATTCAACTGCGAAAATACCTTTACTTACAAGACGTGAAAAAGAAATATTGTGCCTGATTGCTGAAGGATTCACAAATCCTGAAATTGCAGAAAAATTATTTATAAGCCCAAGCACTGTTGATAGTCACCGCAAAAACCTATTGTCAAAAATGAATATGAAAAATACCGCTTCGCTGATAAAATTTGCAGTAGAGAATAAATTGATTTAAGAAAGAAAGTAAGCTCAACTCAATATATCTTTCTTTCGCATTACCCAAACAGTTGCGCTAATCAATCCTATTATATAAACAGAAAGAATAATTAATGAATGAATAATGGCCGGAATATCCTGTATGCTTCCGGCAATAGCTTCATTATTTGCGTTTACTTTTTCATCAAAAAATTCTTTCCATATTACCATGTGTGTTGTAAATAAATATGGATTGATCGTATCAAACACCGGAAGATTTAATGTTCCCAATACTGTAAACAAAATAATGATGCTCATTGTTGTTACAATAGGTCCTATAGAATTTTCTGCAAAGGCTGAGAGAAAAAATCCTACAGAAGCAACGGTGATCAAGGCGACAAAAGCAAAACAAAAAGCAAGGCAATAACGCCAGAATACATCATCCTGTTTTATTAAAACGATGTATTGACTTTTCATTAAAAAAAGATCGCTTGTGCCAAACACAGCAACACTTACAAACAGTGCAAGAATAGCAACCCATATCAGCAACAATAATGTATAGATACAAGTGGCAAAAAATTTTGCAAGCACTACAGATGTACGGCTGTATGGTTTTGATAATACTAATCTTAATGTGCCAAGATTAGCTTCGCCGGAGATCATATCTGCAGAAACAAGTGTTACCAATAATGGAACATGCACCAGCATCAGTTGCAGAATAATATAACACACCATGTAACCATTCAGCAACTTACCCTGCACATCAAAATTGCCAAGGTTTTGCAGCATAAAATCTGCGTATTCCTGCCCATCCACTTTTAAACCAAACTGCAGTAATACAATTAATATAGTGGTTGCACCAAAAGCAATATATGTTCTGGGGCGGCGAAAAATTTTATATAATTCAATTTGTAAAAGTTGCCACATGTTGCATACCGCTTGTTACCTGTAAAAAATAATCTTCCAGTGAATGTCTTGATTGTAGTGAAAGTATCCTGATGTTTTGCTGCACAAGCCAAACATGAAAATCAGGAATAGTTTTACGATGCATCTTTAATAATAAACTATTACTGCGTTTTTGTTGTAAAGAAATTTGCCATACACTGTTTTTAATTAAAGTAAATGCTTCCTCATTATTCAGCGTTTCCAGTTCAAGTAAAGTTTGTGATGGATCAAACAATTCAGCCGCTGTGCCTTCCACTAATTTTTTCCCTTTATCAATAATTAATAATCTTGTTGCCACCTGTTCCATTTCATTTAATAAATGAGAAGAGATCAGTAAAGTTTTTTTCATTTGCCTGCTAAGTTGCAGTATCAGGTTTCTGATATCTGCAATGCCCTGCGGATCTAAACCGTTTGTTGGTTCATCTAAAATTATTAAACGCGGATCATGAATTAATGCAATAGCAATTCCCAATCTTTGCTTCATACCCTGGCTATAAGTCTGCACTTTATCATGCGCTCTTTCTTTCAATCCAACCATATCCAATTGCGCTGTCAATTGTTTTTCTGTTGGATGAATGCCACTCATGCGTGCAAACAATTTAAGATTATTATACGCAGATAAATATTTATACACGTCAGGCTTTTCAATTACCGCACCTACGTTGGTTAAAATTTCTTTGCGGTGTGAATTTAATTTTAAACCGAATAATTCTATTTCTCCGGAAGTAGGTTGTACAAGTGTAAGCAACATGCGAATGGTGGTAGATTTTCCTGCGCCGTTTTGCCCGAGAAATCCATAAACATCGCCTTCATTTACGGTAAAAGAAAGCGCATCAACTGCCTTAATATTTTTATATTGTTTGGAAAGATTTTTTACCTGTACTACCGCCTGCATTACATCAAAGATAATTGGCTAATGTATAGCTTGAACAATGATGCACTAAAGCATGAAAGATATTTTTTTTATCAGCCTTAATAATTCCGGCTATCTTTAAAACATTAAAATATTCAATTACAAATAAACACTTGCCATGAGTAAAAGAAGAAACTTCATTAAACAATTAGGCGGCTCTGCATTATTGCTCGGCGCAGGCTCTTTAAAAAATTTAGCAGCGCAGGAAAGGCGTGAAAAAATTATTCTCGCACAACAAAAAAAATATTCATCTAATGATACTATTCGCATTGCAGGAATAGGTATGGGTATTATGGGTTATAATGATGTGAATGATGCCATAAAAGTTCCGGGCGTAGAAATAGTTGCTTGCTGTGACTTGTATGATGGAAGATTAGCACATGCAAAAGAATTATACGGAGCCAATCTTTTTACTGCAAAACATTATGAAGATATTTTAAGCCGAAAAGATATTGATGCAGTCATTGTTGCTACAAGTGATAACTGGCACAGCCGCATTTGTATTGATGCGATGAAAGCAGGAAAAGCTGTGTATAGTGAAAAGCCAATGGTGCACCAGATTAAACAGGGATGGGATGTGATAAACACGCAACAACAAACAAAAAAAGTAATGCAGGTTGGCAGCCAGCGTGTAAGCAGTATTGTGTATGCAAAAGCAAAAGAAATGTATGAAGCGGGCGATATAGGAAAGATAAATTCTGTGGAAGCTGTTTTCAATCGTCAAAGCGCATTGGGTGCGTGGCAATACACCATTCCGTTAGATTCATCACCACAAACTGTTGACTGGGATAGATACCTCGAATTTGCTGAAAAGAAATATGCGTATGATCCGAATCGTTTTTTTCGCTGGCGTAATTATCGTGAATATGGAACCGGTGTTGCAGGTGATTTGTTTGTGCATTTATTAAGTGGATTACATTTTATAACCAGTGCAAAAGGACCTGAAAAAATTTATTCTATCGGCGGATTAACGTACTGGAAAGATGGGCGCAATGTACCTGATGTGATGACGGCAGTATTGCAATATCCTGACACACCTGAGCACGCTGCATTCCAGGTTACGCTGCGTGTAAACTTTGTAAGCGGTGAAGGTGAAACAGGCTTTACAAAAATTACAGGTACTGAAGGTGTAATGGAAATGCATGATGAAGGCTTTACCATTAAACGACATAAAATGAG
>JBDTLW010000338.1:0-3842 GCA_039934575.1 Parafilimonas sp.
ATCTTCTGTTGGATCAGAACTTTCACTAAAAGGAAAATTAAAAGTAAGATCGGGAGCATTGGTTGAGGAAGACGGTGAATAACCCGAAGTATTATTATTTGAATCAAGGTCTTGCTGTACAAAAACATTATTGCCTTGTAATTTCTTAAAGTCGGTAGTGCCGTCACTGTTCCATTTTAAAGTATTTGCATTCTGATCATGGTTTATTGTCCATGGGTCTGTTTCTAAACTGGGTGAAGCAACTAAAGGGCTTTCATTTGGATAAGCAATTACATTATACTTTGAAGAATTTATACTTTTTACATCCTGTACATTTTGTACGGAGGTTTGCATATTTTTTTGCTGCTGGTCATCTTCATAAACAAATATTCTGTGTGTTTTTTGAACGTTATTATTAGCTTGTTCGTAAACAGTCAGATTTGTTTTATCTAAAATCTTTCCGGTAACTGCATCAACATTTATATTCCATAAAGCATTATTTATATCAGATGATATTATTACCTGCCATGCTAATTGTAATTGGTTATTATCTGCTGTGCGATGCCATTGCAATTTAACCGGAATTTCATTATAAGAAATACCCAGTTTATCAAATTGATATGTATTACTTTCAGCAAAAGTTTTTAAAGTAATAACAGGAGTTTTTATTTGCAATCCTGCTGACTGCGCTGCATTTATCAGGGCTGATTTTGCATCTATGGAAGGTGCGGCATTTTTGTTAGATGATTGTAAATCTTTAATAGCATAAAGACTGCCGGTAATAAATTTTTCGTTTTTAAAACTAAGGCTGTTAACTGCGCCATCTATATCAACACCTAAATAAGTTTGTTGTAAATAAACAAACATTGCATTTGCATTTTTATCATAATGGGCATCGGCAACGCGCCAGTTACTTAGATCATTTTGCGCAATACCTATGCGTGCGGCGTTGTTTTGAATTAGCGTTTTTAAATACGCTGCAGAAGGTTGATTTTGTGCTTGTGAAATAACAGGAATAATCAGTGTTGTTAAACAGAGCAGAAGTAAACATTTTTTCATACGTGTTGTTTTTAAAAAAGGGCAAAATAAGAAATTATTAAATCATGAATAATTAAAACAAAATTACAACATAGGTAGTTCATTTAATTCCTTAAATAAATTTCCTGAAATTTCATAACCAAAACTTTGAGTGCCGTTGGTAACGATAAAATATTTTATTGATAATGCCATATTATATCGTATCACCTGTTCTATTACTGAGGTGTTTATTGGGGTATCACTCTTCTTACATTCAATAATCATCCAGGGCTCATTTTTATTATATATCACAATATCGTATCTCTTTTTTAATTCACCTACTTTAATATTTTTTTCTACAGAAATTAATGATAATGGATAATTTTTTACCTGCATTAAATATTGCAGAAAATTTTGCCTCACCCATTCTTCTGGTGTAAGCATAACCCAGCGTTTGCGCACCTCATCAAAAACAAAATGCTTCTCACTTTCTTTTTTAATACGAAAATTATATTCAGGATAGACTATACTTAACATTGGGTAATTGCACAATTTATAGTTATTATCTTCAATCAATATTAATTTTGAATACAATGAAAACAAAACAGGAAATAGTTAATGACTGGCTGCCAAGATACACAGGAGAAAAATTAGAAAACTTCGGTAAGTATATTTTGTTAACAAACTTTGGCCGATACATTGATTTATTTGCTGAAATTTTTAATGTGAAGGTTGTGGATGATACCAAACCTTTTCCATGTGTAACAGCAGAAAATATTACACTGATAAATTTTGGAATGGGCTCACCCGGCGCTGCCACTATAATGGATTTACTGGCAGCAGTAAATCCTAAAGCGGTTTTGTTTTTAGGTAAATGCGGAGGCTTAAAAAAAAGAAATAAATTAGGTGATCTTATTTTACCGATTGCCGCTATAAAAGGAGAGGGGACATCTAATGATTACTTTCCTGCTGAAGTACCCGCCCTGCCTGCATTTGCATTGCAAAAAGCAATTTCAACAACCATAAGAGAATATAAAACCAATTACTGGACGGGTACTGTTTATACAACAAACAGAAGGGTTTGGGAGCACGATGATGAGTTTAAAAAATATTTATCACGCATTCGCGCTTATGCAATTGATATGGAAACTGCAACAATATTCACGGTTGGTTTCTATAATAAAATTCCCACAGGCGAATTGTTGCTGGTTAGTGATCAACCCATGATTCCGGAAGGTGTAAAAACAAGTGCATCAGATAAAAAAATTACAGAGCGCTTTGTAGAAAATCATTTAAAAATCGGAATTGATTCTTTAAAACAATTAATAAATAAACAGGAAACTGTAAGGCATTTAAAATTCTGATGGTAAGCAATTCTATTTTTAATAGTCGCCAAAATTATCATAAGGGTTTGCATCATCTTCAAAAAAATGTGCAGCGCTTTTATGTTGTTTTAAAATCAGCTTCAGTAATTGCTCATTAAATTGTTCTGGTGCAGGTTTATCTGCTGTAAGTTTTTCGTTTGAGAGTTGCACAAATGTATTATCTGTACCTACTTTTTTTAAGTCTTCAGGCTGCAAACCACTAATGCCTATTTGCCAGTCATCTTCTTTTTTAATTTTATATCTGAAGAAATATACATAGCCTTTTTTCCCTTTGGTATATACAACCGTTTTGCCTTCCGGCTCAATTTCTGCAAACGCTGTTTTTTTAGAATCATTTAGCAGCAATGACTGTGCTATTAATTCTTGTTTTTTGTACTTCGCAGGAAAAAGATCAACCTGGCTTATTTCTTCAAGGTCTTCCAGCAGATCACTTCTGTAATTATCTTTTGAGGCAATGCCATTTAAAATAGAGTCAGGTACAGGTTTATGATTTTTTATAAGCAATATTGCTGTGCTTAACTGCAAGCCGGTATCTCTTGATTGCAGCAGGCGGTTAAAAAATTTAGGCAGCGCTTCATTTGAATCTAAAAAGGGCAGAAGCAGGGCTGCGTATTTGTCAACATCCGTTGCGTAATATCTGTCTGCGTAATTATCGTTGGCGGAGTTATCTTCATCAAAACTTTTCTGCGATTGCTGTTCCAGTAATTTCTCTTCAGCATTCTGCTGTTTCTTCATTTCAATTTTTGCATCAAAATAAATTTTACTGAAATATTCCTCATAGTCTTTTGCCTGTATAAACCCGCTGTCAAGCAGTGTGGCTAAAAGGTCTATTACAGGTTCTTTATAATCTTCAATAGTGGTTAGCTGCAATATTTCAGGAAACAATAAACGTGTAAGCAGTAATGAGTCTTCAAGGCCTTCAAAAAAATCATTGTAATCATTTTCATCATCAAATAATGGCGGGTCTTGTAACAGGAAATTTTTAAGTGCTGTGTAAGAGGTTTTTGTTTGTAAATTTTCAAGCGCCCAAAAAATCTCATTCTGAAAATATGCTGTGTCTGCAGTTTGTTTATAAATATTTTCAAGCGATTGCACAACTTTATCAGTACAGCAACTATCATCAATATATCCTAATTCTGAAATAAATTTTTGCTTCATTTCAAAATAATCCTGCTCACCATACTGCAGGCTGGTAATAAAATTCACAATTCTGTCAATGTTTTCAGCGCCGTAAGAAACATTAGATATTGCGTTTCTTGCACGAACTTTTGTTAGCGAATCTTTGCTGTATATATCTGTAAAAAACTGTGTGATCTTGTTTGCATACACTGAAGGCTCGGGTTTATTCAGCGGCGTAAATGTTTTAAAAAAATCTGTAATAAAACTGCTTTGGTTATTGCCGGTATCAGTTATGGTATAAATATTATAAAGCCGGTTATGCTTTAATATTTTATAATTAAT
>JBDTLW010000339.1:0-3841 GCA_039934575.1 Parafilimonas sp.
ATTGCTGCTGCTATTCATCACCGACTGATAAGTATTATTTTTTGTGAGCATTATTAAGTCTATATCATCATCATTAAAACAATTATTGGTTGCTAAAAAAAGATTATCAATTGAATGAAGGTTAAAGTCATTATTAAAAGTGCATTGCTGCTGCTCAGAAGAAAATACAGAGTCACTAACTGATACAGCAACCAATGAAGGAACTACCTGCTGCGCTGCATCTGTTATGGAAAGTGTAAGCGTTACCTTATCCTTGCTGGCATACATATTTTTATCTGTTGCAATATTAACCTCCACATTATTCGGGTTTACATAAACACTTCTTTCACTTAATAACTTAAAATCTTTATCAAACAAATAAAATGTTGCAATGCCACCGGGTAATTTTTTTTCACCCACATTTACTTCATATTGTCCTTTTCCAATGCTTGCAAAAACCACACTGTCTTTTGAAATAGCAATTAAATAAGTAAGTGCATCTTTTGTATAAATAGAATCACCTAATAATACCCTTAGTTTATAATTGCCTGATTGTTTTGTAACTGATAATTGACCAGTATAAAAATTAAATGGAGGAAGCGCATAACTCAGTTCGTTTCCCTGCCAATTTATAACTGCCCTGTATTGCCTGTAACCGGATGGTTCAAAATCAAATTTTGTAAGCCCGTTTGCATTGGTTGTAAACTGAGTTATAACAGTGTCATGGTTATCTTTTATATAACCTGAAACTGGTAATGGTTCACCATTTTTATTACTTGCCTGCAGGGCTACTGTTGAGCTGATCCATGGCAATATATTACCGCCTTCAGGATAAAAAGAAATTGTTGGGGTATCATCTTTATTAATGGCATTATTTTTTGCAACAATATGTTTGCTATATTCTGTTTTTCCAACAACATACAACGGCTTTACGCAAATATCATTTGTATCTGTTTCTGCCATTTGCGTTGTGTATGCGCGAAGCCAGTAATAACCGCCGGTTAAAGTATCAGGCAGACGCACGCGTGAGTTAAGCTGCCTGTTCGCTGCATCTAATATTACACGGTTTATAACTTCATCTTTATCATTCACCACATCAACAAAAAGAAAATTACTTATTGTGCTGATTTTTTGTGAAACAGTATTTAAAAGAAACGCTTTAAACCAGATATATTCTCCCGCGCTGTAAACAGATTTATCCGTTACCAAATATGCACGCTGTTTTTCAGTGGCTCTTATATTGGTAATAAGTTTTGCAGAAAAAGAATCTAAACTATTGGTATTTGCAGATTGTGCTTTTGCAAAAGTTGTACAGGCAATACATAGTAAAAGGCAAATCAGTTTATTAATAAACATGGCAGAGATTTATTGATTAAAGTTAGTAAGAAAAAAAAGGACAGGCTACATACATCTGCGGCTTCAGAAATATGACATTGTTAGTGAAGTTTAAGCTGCTTATTAAACTAATAAACAGGCTTTTCAATAATTTGTAAAAATCTTATACAATATGAAACGTTCCTTTGTTTAATTTGAGACATGGAATTTTTTGTAGATAAGCAATCAATAGTGCGCAAAATTTGGGGTAATAGCGATACCATATTATTCATTTTTGCAGGCGCTTCGGCTGAGTTTGCTTTAAACAAAGCTGTTGACTGGTTGTACTTTACCGGTCGTCTTCCTGCAGATCCTTTGGGGAGATTATTTTCAACTGTTGCTTATGCAAGATTGATCGTATTTTCAGAATTAAATAAAGCAAACAAGGTAATAGATAAAATGTATTTTATTCATGCTGCAGTAGAAGAAAAATGGCAGGCAAAAATACCAGACTGGGCTTATCGTGATGTATTGTTTATGCTGATTGATTATTCAATACGTTCTTATGAAGTGCTGGAAAGAAAACTTACTGCTGATGAAAAAGAAGAAGTGTTTGCGGTATTTAAAAAAGTAGGAGACAGAATGCGTTTAAAAGATTTGCCTGCCACATACAATCAATGGCTGGTTGTGCGTGAACAGCATTTGAATGATGATATGATATACAGCGCATATACTGCTGATCTGTTTAAACAATACAGAAAACATTTAGGCTGGTTCAGATATTTTATATTAAAGCAATCACAGATATTAGTGGCGCCAAAGCAGGTAAATACATTATTAAAACTTGGCAGAATTTCTTTATTAACTCCCGGCGTTTTTTTATATAAAATTATTCGTGCAGTGAAGATGGATTGGCTTATAAAACAAATTATTTTACCGCAGGAATACAAAGCCCAGATAAAGGCTTTGGATAGTGCTGCATGAATGGAAAATGAAATGTCAGTATTGTTTCAGTTAAATTTTTATTTACTCGCTGAAAACCTTTCTGGTAAAGGGTTTTAGCCCCTCTCTTTTGGAGAGGGGTTGGGGTGAGGTCTTTGCAGGCGCTAAAAATTTCAACATTTTTATCTGACAATATTTATAAAATATATTTTTATTTTGTTTCCATCTACAAACAACATGCTTATATTTCCAAAGACTAAGCAGGTGTAAAAATCTGTTTAAAACAAAAAATACCAGGCAACAAAAACAAGTACAATGAAACATTTTTTTTATCTCAGTAAAAAAATTACCAAAGAGTTTTTTTTAGCATTCATTTTAATAGGTATTGTTTTACGTGGTTTTGCACAACCGCTTAAAGTTGATATTGCAGGGCTTAATCACGATCATGCGTATGGCATTATGCAGCAGTATAAAAATGGAGAAGTTATCATTCTTGGTATAGCAGAAGCAAATGAAGAATTGGTGGAGAAATATAAAAAGAACTATCAATTACCTGATTCAATTTTTTATAACACAATTGCTGAAATGCTTGACCATACAAAGCCTGATGCAGTGCTGGCGTATAATGCTATTGTTGATCATTTATCTGTTGTAGAAGCATGTGCGCCAAAAGGAATTTCTGTAATGGTTGAAAAGCCTCTGGCAACAACTGTAGCACAGGCAAAAAAAATGGAAGAGCTTAAGCAAAAATATCATATACAAATACTAACCAATTATGAAACTACCTGGTATCCCACCAATCAGCAGATATTTGAAATGACGAATAAAGACAGTACTATAGGCGCAGTAAGAAAGATGATTGTGCATGATGGTCATCAGGGTCCAATAGAAATTGGTTGCAGCAAATATTTTTTAGAATGGCTTACAGATCCGGTAAAAAACGGCGGCGGTGCATTGACAGATTTTGGTTGTTATGGCGCTGATCTTATGACCTGGTTAATGAATGGTAAAGCGCCAATATCAGTAACTGCAGTTACAAAACATATAAAGCCAAACCTGTATCCAAAGGTTGATGATGATGCTACTATTTTGCTTGAATATCCGGATGCTACGGGTATTATTGAAGCATCATGGAATTGGCCTTTTGGTATAAAAGATTTTGAAGTTTTTGGCGCCAAAGGTTATCTGCATGCACTCAACAGTAATAAGCTTGAGCAAAGAGATACTGCAACGTATTATAATGTGGCTGTAAAGCCATATATGTATAAAGACAACCTTGATTATCTCGCTGCAGTATTAAGAGGTGAGATACATCCCGTAAACGATCCGTCTTCTTTTGACGTTAATGTAATAGTAGTGCGCATTCTGCAAGCTGCAAGGGAATCTGCACAAACCGGAAAGAGAGTTAAATTATAGCATGGTCTGCTATTGAATTTGTTGACCATGTTTCGTGAACTTATAGCATATTGAAAGAAATTTATACTCTGCGTATGTCATGTCGGGTCTCAGCCTTATGGAAGGAAAAGTAGAAATGACGCGTTCGTCACTGCGAGGAACGAAGCAGTCTGTTAATTCAACACAAAATATTCAGGAATGATTAGAACGT
>JBDTLW010000340.1:0-3840 GCA_039934575.1 Parafilimonas sp.
TGATGCTGGAAAATGTTTGCTACCGCAGAGATGTAATGGCTGTATTGAATATGGTTCGCCAGAATTTGTTTGGTGAATTGCTTCACCTCCAGGGTGGTTATCAGCATGATTTACGCGGCGTAAAACTTACAGATGCAAAAGGCGGGCTGGGCGCTGAGTTTGGTGAAAAGGGTTTTTCTGAAGCAAGGTGGAGAACCAATCATTCAGTGCATCGCAACGGAGATATGTATCCAACACACGGTGTAGGTCCTGTTGCAAATTATATCAACATTAATCGCGGCAATCGTTTTCTTTCTCTTTGCTCTTATGCCACCAAAACAAGAGGCTTGCATAATTATATTGTAAAAGTTGGAGGAGAAAACCACCCCAATGCAAAAGTAAATTTTAAGCTGGGTGATATTGTAACTACCATGCTGCATTGCAATAATGGTGAAACAGTTTTTTTACAGCATGATACAAATAATCCGCGTCCATATTCATTAGGTTTCCGGGTGCAGGGCACAGAAGGTTTATGGATGGATGTGAATAACAGTGTTTATATACAGGGAAAATCGAAGGAAGATGATGAATGGGATGATGCAAAAACATGGTTAGATAAATACGATCATCCATTATGGGCAAGATGGAGTAAAGACTCAGAAGGTGCAGGACATGGCGGCATGGATTTTTTTGTGATACATGCTTTTATTGAATCTATCAAACGGCAGACAGCGACGCCATTAGATGTATATGATGCAGCAACGTGGAGCGCAATTACGCCGTTAAGTGAACAATCAATTGAGCTCGGTCATCAGACAGTTGAATTTCCTGATTTTACCGGCGGGCAATGGATGTTTCGCGAACCAGTGTTTGCATTTACTGATGAATATTAATTAAGCTTATAAAACAAACAATGTATAGAATAAGATTTTTCTTATTTGGGTTTTTATTTTTTTTTATTCAACCTGCTTTCAGCCAAACAACTTTTGGAAATAATATTAACTGGCTCAGCGGTTATGAAAAAAAGATAAGCGGTGAAGACATTTCTTATTTCTCTGCCTTTCCTGATTATGTAAATGAAGCATTGCTTACACGCGCCACGGATGGTAAAAAAATAATTGAATGGGAAACAGCGCCCGTTCCATCAAATCAAAAAAATAATTACACTTATTTCAGATGGGTTGCCGGGCATTCAACAGGCACCAGCAGTGGCAACCGCAATTTTGATTTTTATATTAATGATGATAAAGTATTAATCATTACAACACATTCCGGAAATAAAACACCAGTGTGGAGTTTCGCTGCAAACGATAGTACTAAAATTGTTTTCACGCAGCTAAAAACAGATGGCGCCAACGATGCACATGGTATTATTTATTTAAGAGTTCCTTCATCGCGCATACAACCCGGCGAGCCTTTGCGCTTAAAAATTATTGGTGAAGCGCAGCAAAGCAATGATTGGTTTATGACATTTAAATATGCCTTTGAAGAGAAAGCAGATATTACCGCTTTGCCTTTTTTATTAAAAGATGGAAAGCAACCTTTAGCGCTGAATATTTTACATTTTGGCAAGAAAGAAAAGCTGTACGTAAGCGTAAATAAAATAGAAAATTTTTCTTTCGATTTGAATGAAGGCATGAACAATTTTGATATACCTGTAACTGCTGCAACAAAAAAAGATAGTGTGCATGTATTGGTAAAATATGGCGATACTATTTTGTCAGATAGTTATGTACAAATGATGCCGGTTATAAAAAGAGAAATAGATTTCATTCATCATTCGCATACAGATATTGGTTATTCGAATCTGCAACCTGAAGTTGAAAAAATTCACATAAAAAATATTTACGATGCGCTGCGCATGATTGAAAAAACAAAAGATTATCCGGCTGATGCAAAATTCAAATGGAACATAGAATCGCTTTGGGCAGTTGAAAATTTTTTAAAGCAAGCTTCATCTGATGACAGCACAAATTTTTTTACTGCTGTAAGAAACGGCAGCATTTGTCTTTCTGGTTTATATGCAAATATGCTTACCGGATTGAGTATGCCGGAAGAAGTATTTCACTATACTGATTATGCTGAAATGTTGCGCAGGAAATTCAAACTTCCAATTGAAAGTGCAATGATCTCTGATGTGCCCGGCATTGCATGGTCAACGGTAACAGGGCTTGCAGCCGGGGGTATAAAATATTTATCTGATGGTCCGAATTATCTTGGAAAAAATAATCCTTATCTCGGCGACAGAGTTGGGCATTTTGTAAAAACCTGGGGCGATAAGCCTGCATGGTTGCAATCACCTTCCGGCAAAGAAGAAATATTATTATGGACTGCCGGAAGAGGTTATTCATCATGGCATGGCACTTCGCCTGGCGCAGTATTTTATTCAGGCACAAAAAAAATTGCAGATTATTTGAATGATTTAGCGGCGAATAATTATCCATATCAAATGATTCAGTGGCGTTATAATATTGTTTCTGATAATGGCCCAATTGATACCACCATTTCAGATTTTGTAAAGCAGTGGAATGAAAAATATGAATCGCCAAAGATTATTTTAAACACGGTAAATAAAATGTTTGAATCGTTTGAAAGCCGCTATGGCAAAGAGATTCCGGTGATGAAGGGCGATATAACACCGTATTGGGAAGATGGCGCTGCATCTACAGGTTATGAAGAAGGTGTGAACCGGATGAACAGTTTGCGATGCCAGCAGCTTGCAACATTATATGCCATGCTTGCTCCAAAAAAATATAATGAAAATGATTTTTATAATGCCTGGCGAAACATCATCATGTTTACGGAACATACATGGGGCGCATACAACAGTATTTCAGAACCTGACGTGCCGTTTGTAAAAGAACAATGGCGCATCAAGAAAAAATTTATGCTTGATGCTGATAAAGAAATTGATTCGCTTACCAATGAATTAATGCAGCCATTGGTTGATAACACTTCAAAAAAAATTGCCGTTGTAAATACTTTATCATGGCAGCGTAATGGCGCAGTGTATTTGCCTGCAACTATTGGTGAAAATATTATAACAGATGAAAAAGGCAAATCATATCCATTGCAAAAATTATCAGATGGAAGAAAAGTTTTTATCGCTGAAAACCTAAGCCCACTAAGCGTTTCATACTTCTATTTAAAAAATTACGGTGATCAGTCCATACAAAAAAAATCATTTACAATTACAGACAGTTCTGTTTCAAACGGAGAAATATATGTTGAATGGAATAAAAAAAACGGCAGCATTATAAAGCTTGAAAAAGATGGATATAATTTTTCAGGCAATTTTAAAAACCAGGGATTGAATAGTTATTGGTATGTGCCGGGTCGAAATCCTGCGGATGCAGTTTCAAATGATACTGTGAAAATTAATGTTGATGAACAAGGAGAATATTTAGTTACCATAAGTTTTTCTTCAACTGCACCCGGAACAAATAATCTTATAAGAAAAATTACTTTGTTTGCTAACGATGATAAAGTTTTACTGGATAATGTGATTGATAAAAAAGATGTGCGCACAAAAGAAGCTGTTTACTTTTCTTTCCCGTTTGCAGATAGTTTGAATAGAACAACGATTGATGTTGGTTATGGCAATATACAATATCTAAAAGATCAATTGCCGGGTGCTAATATGGATTTTTTAAGCTCGCGGCGCTGGCTCGATGCATCAAACAATAATAAAGGCATTCAGCTAATGATGAAGGAACCATTTATGGCTGCGCCTGATTCGATGGTGGATGAAAGGCTTGTCATTAATCAAAGCCATAAAAAATGGAAAGATGAAGGCAAGCCAACATCAACATGGTTTAGTTATGTAATGAATAATTACTGGCATACAAATTATAAAGCTGA
>JBDTLW010000341.1:0-3836 GCA_039934575.1 Parafilimonas sp.
TCCTATGTCCAAAGGAACTTTGGCATAATTAATTCCTCTCTCAGTATATCTTTTAAATTGCCTGGGCATTCTTTCCACAAAGCTTTGCCAGTTTTTAGATTCTTTTGGCGACCATGCTATTTCTGCCAAAGCGCTCATTCTTGGAAAGACCATGTACTCAACTTTTTTTGAATTTTCCATATATTCTGCCCACGCACAACCCTGAACGCCCATTATATATTTTGCTTCATCAGGTGAAAGTGTATCAGGAACAGGTTCATATTTATATACTTTTTCTAAAGGCAGATACTCGCCTGCTGAAAGTGGTTCTGTTTTAATATTACCCTGGTTCCACCAAAAATAAGTGTATTGAATGGGTGTCATTATCACATCATGATGGCTCTTTGCTGCCGCAATACCACCTTCTATTCCCCGCCACGACATTACAACCGCATTGGGCGCCAGACCACCTTCGAGGATTTCATCCCATCCAATAATTTTTCTTCCTTTGGAGTTTACAAATTTTTCTATCCTTGTCATAAAATAACTTTGTAATTCATCTTCATCCTTTAACCCAAGCTCCTTTATTTTTTGCTGAATTTTTGCTGACGCTTTCCACTCATCTTTTATAGCTTCATCGCCACCAATATGTATATACTCACCCGGAAAAATATCCATTACTTCTGCCAATACATTTTCTAAAAAAGAAAAAGTAGAATCATCAACATTAAATATATCCGGAAATACTCCCCAATGAGTAGCCACTTCTATTTGCTTTCCGGTAACGCCAAGTTGAGGATATGCAGCAATAGCAGCAGTGGCATGACCAGGCATTTCAATTTCAGGCACAACAGTTACAAATCTTTCTTTAGCATACTTTACAATTTCTCTTGCTTCACTCTGCGTATAGAAACCGCCATAAGGTTTCCCATCAAACTTTTCAGGCTTATCATCTGCGTGCCCTATTAAAGTTTCTTTTCTCCACGCGCCAATACTTGTAAGCTTCGGATATTTTTTTATTTCTAATCTCCATCCCTGGTCATCAGTTAAGTGCCAGTGAAAAACATTCAATTTATGCATCGCCATATCATCAATATATTTTTTTATAAAGTCAATGGGCATAAAATGACGACTGCAATCCAAATGCATTCCTCTCCATTTAAAACGCGGATGATCTGTTATTTCAACACCTGGTATTTGCCAGGCAATATTTTCAACCTTTGTATTGCTTTCTATTTCTGCGGGCAGTAATTGATTGATAGTTTGCATGCCATAAAACAAACCAGCCGGCTGCATAGCTCTTACGATCACAGAATTATTATTTACGGATAACTGATAGCCTTCATTACCCATTGATGCATCTGCGCCATTGGTTGTAAAATAAATGGCATTGTCAGGAATAGTATTACCATTGAACGCGGTTGCATCAATTTTAAAACCTGCTACTTTTTGAAGTTGATCTGCCATCATTTTAGCGATCCTTAATGCTTCCGTATTATTTTTTTGCGCAAGAATCTTAGTATTTTTATTGATGGTAAACTGAGTGTTTGTTCTTTCCATTTTTACAGGTAATGGTATTATACTAATTTCTTGCTGTTGCGGTGCAGCATAAGTTTTACTAATAATTATGCAAGGCAGTACAATCGCTGCAAGAAGAATTATTATTATATAATTTTTTTTCATAAACATCAATTTATTTAATTATTTATTGAACACTCAATTTTGATTTTCCTGCCTTATAACCAGCCATTGAAAAATATAAAATGAATAAATAAAACGGAATAAAAATCCAGTAAGCTATATGCGGATTTGTTGCATCGCTTATCACTCCATACAATAAGGGCGTAACTGCACCGCCAACAACTCCCATAATTAATAATGCTGAACCTTTACTGGTTGATTTCCCCAGCCCTTCTAATGATAGCGGCCAGATTGATGGCCAGAGCAACGCATTACCAAGCCCTAACAATGCAATAAACCATACGGATAAAGGTCCATGTATCAATAGGGTTAAAATACTAAGCCCAATACCCAACATTGACGATATTATTAAAACTTTTCTTTGGGAAATTATTTTAGGAATAGTAAAAATCCCAATGCAATAACTGATGATCATGATGAGTAAAGTATAGCTTGCAAAATATTTTGCTTCGCGAAAAGATAAGCCCGTGTATTGGGCATAATTAATAATAGTATCAATTGCCAGTACTTCTACACCAACACCGCAAAAAATAGCAATGGCGCCAAATACCAGGTGTGTATGTTTAAACAAATTTTCTTTTTTATCTTCCTGTGCTGATGCAGATTTGTTGGCATCTTCATCATTTATATCAGGCAGCTTTGTGAGCTTAATAATTAATCCCATTCCTATTAATACAATCCCAATAACGGCATAAGGCAAAACGAGACGGCCAGATAAATCATCCAATATAATACTTTGCTGTGCTAAAGAAGCCGTAGCTAACTGTTTGTGTACTTCATCTATTTCGTTTGGGTTTTTTACAAGGGCGCTTACAAGAAGCAGCGGTGCTATTGCACCGGCTACTTTGTTACAAACGCCCATAATGCTCATTCTTGATGCAGCACTTTCAATAGGTCCGATGATGGTTACATAAGGATTGGCCGCAGTTTGCAAAAGCGTTAATCCTGTAGCTTCAACAAACAAACCAATTAAGAATATGCTGTATGCTCTTGTGTTTGCTGCAGGAATAAAAATTAAAGCACCAATCGCCATCACAAAAAGACCTAACATCATTCCATTTTTATAACCTGTTTTTTTTAGAATATAAGAAGATGGAAATGCCATCAGAAAATAGCTGATGTAAAATGCAAAAGCTACCAGCATAGCTTCCTTTACAGATAGTTCGCAAATCAATTTAAAATAGGGAATCAAAACAGAATTTATCCAGGTAACAAATCCAAACACAAAAAATAATGACCCGATAATAATTACAGGAGCATATTTATTGGCAGAATGATTAACACTTATTTTTTGCATATCCGATCTATGTTTTTGTATAACTATTATTTTATTACCTGATGAAATTGCAAATGATTTATGTGACGAGGCTAATGCATCACCACTTCGCAAGTGCCAAGGCCACCGCGATAAAAATTAAATTGCACATTAGGATGATCTGCCAACAGCGACATAGGCACAGAACTGTCTGCAATTTTTTTGGAGATCATAAATGTGGTAAGCCTTTGACCAAATGGATTATCATGCATTCCTGCATGCCATATAGAAACTTTTTCTGCTTTCCATGTTTCTGCGGGCCCAACCGTTATAGCTTTTGTTGGAACCATCGTTATATTTCCGCCTCCTGAAGTACGGGCATTTTGCGCAATAGTGATAGGATGTAAATCAACAACACGTGTTGTAAGCTTACGGTATTCTTTAGGTGATGGAGGATTATCAATAAATTTTCCTTCGCGTTTTGGAGGATCATTAAACGCCCAGTGTTTTATATCGCCCTGCCCGCCCTGCATTACAGCACAACGTACTCCATCCCAGCTTTTGCGATAAGCTTTTGTATCTGCTTTTGGAAAATGCAAATTCTCATCAGGCATTACTAAATTCTTTTTGATCCGGTTAAAACATAATTCTCTATCTGCTCTTTCAAATGAAAGCGGATGATCAGGTGATACTTCTTTATCATCAATACACCATTCGTCCATTCCCCAAAAATGCGCCGATTTTAAAGACACCCCCAGCTCATTTACTATGCGTGCAACCAACGGGAGTTGTTCTGTTGGTCCAATAGGTCCGCAAATACCAACAGGGTTGTTTAGTGTTGATTGTTTCCATGCAGAAATATATTCAAGTGCTTCTGCTAAATAAAAATCTTCCAGTGTAT
>JBDTLW010000342.1:0-3828 GCA_039934575.1 Parafilimonas sp.
TTTTGATATAAAAGATGGATTTGACTTATTAAAAAAGAAATATTCTTCAGGTTTGCCTTCGCTAATAACCCTGGCTTCAGGACCAAGCCGCACTGCCGATATTGAAAAAACACTTGTAACCGGTGTGCACGGACCAAAAGAAGTTTTTTGTTTTTTAGTACAATCAAAATAGTATAGATAAATTTTTAAGCAAAATTTTTACTAAGGATCAATTAATTATACAGGGGCAATAAAAAACTTCTTGTTTATTACGATTGTTTAGTTCATCTTTGCGCTCCCAAAAATTAAGCCCGGGATGGCGGGTAAATAAAAAATTAAAAATGAGCAAATTACATTTCACAACAAAACATGCGAACGAGGCTACCGTACAGCGTAACTGGTACGTTGTTGACGGCACCAATCAAACCGTTGGTCGCATAAGTTCTAAAATTGCAGCAGTACTGCGTGGTAAAAACAAAGCCTATTATACGCCCCACGTTGATTGCGGTGATTATGTTATCGTAACAAATGCGGGCAAGGTTAAATTTACCGGCAATAAATTAGAAGAAAAGGTCTATCAGAACTTTAGCGGTTATCCGGGCGGCTTAAAAGAAGAAATTGCCAAAGATCTTTTGAAGCGCAGACCCGAGGTTGTTATTGAACGTGCTGTAAAAGGCATGTTGCCTAAAAACCGTCTTGGCAGAAAGATGTATAAAAAATTATTTGTTTACCAGGGTGCCGAACATCCGCACACTGCACAACAACCAAAAGATTTTAAATTTTAATCCCTGCGGGAATAAAAATCAAATAAATGGAAAAACAAAAAAGCGCTGTAGGCCGTCGTAAAGAAGCCGTTACCCGTGTTTTTATTTCAAAAGGCAATGGCAGCATTACAGTAAACAAAAAGAATTATAAAGAATATTTTTCGCTTGAATACCTGCAAAACCAGGTTGAAGCTCCTTTAAAGACCATTGAATCACTTGATAAATTTGATGTGGTTATTAATGCAAGTGGCGGCGGCGTAAAAGGTCAGGCAGAAGCTGCAAAACTTGGTATTGCCCGAGTGCTTCTGGAGCTTAATCCGGAATACCGTCCGGCATTAAAAGCAGGAGGCTTTTTGAAACGTGATCCGCGCGGCGTAGAGCGTAAAAAGTTTGGTCATAAAAAAGCAAGACGCAGCTATCAATTCAGCAAACGTTAATTTATAACACTTACAAATTTTCAAATTCATAATCATCAAATTAATATAATGGAACAAAACACTTCATTACAACAGCAACTATTAGATGCCGGTGTTCATTTTGGTCATCTCAAAAAGAAGTGGAATCCTAAAATGCTGCCTTATATTTTTGCTGAAAAGAAGGGCATACATATAATAGATCTTAATAAAACAGTTGACGCTTTACAGGAAGCATCTGCCGCCTTAAAACAGGTTGCAAAAAGCGGAAAGAAGATCATGTTTGTAGCCACCAAAAAGCAGGCAAAAGAAATCGTTAGTGAATGTGCGCGTCGTGTAAATATGCCCTATGCTACGGAAAGATGGTTGGGCGGAATGCTTACCAATTTCAACACTGTTCGTAAAAGTGTAAAGAAAATGCAGAGCATTGAAAAAATGTTAGGCGATGGAAGCGCTGAAAGTCTTACTAAAAAAGAACGTCTTACTTTAAGCCGTGATAAAGAAAAAATGGAAAAGGTTTTAGGTGGTATCGCACAACTTGGACGCCTGCCTGCTGCATTATTTCTTGTTGATATTGGACATGAACACATCGCACTTGCAGAAGCAAAACGTCTTGGCATTACAACATTCGGTATGGTAGATACCAACTCAGATCCTAACAAAGTTGATTTTGCTATCCCTTCCAATGATGATGCTACCAAATCAATAGCCATTATTACAAATTATATTACTTCAGTTATAGCAGAAGGTCTTGCAGAAAGGCAGGCAGCTAAAGATGATGAAACTACTTCGGATGAAGTGGATAATGAATCTGAAAAAAGAGCTGCCCGTTTACAGGCAGAAGCTGAATCTGAAGGCGGACGCAGAAGAGGTGAAGGTGGTGAAGGCAAAGTACGTGGCGGTGTAACTAAACGTCGTGTACCAAACCGCAGACCTGCAGGTGGAGGAAGTCCCCGCCCCTAATTAAGTTATCTGCGACTTTCTTTTTTAGATAGTCATATATCTTAATAAATATTTTAAAATTTAACTGCAATAAAATGCAGTATAAAATTTCTCCCTCTCAGGGAGTTTAAGGAGAACAAATGAGTACAGTAACAATATCAGCATCAGAAATAAATAAATTGCGCCAGGCTACTGGTGCGGGCATGATGGATTGCCGCAAAGCATTAACAGAAACAAACGGTGATTTTGAAGCCGCTATTGACTGGTTAAGAAAACAAGGACAAAAAGTTGCTGCAAAGCGCAGTGACCGTGAAGCAAAAGAAGGTGTAGTGCTTGCAAAAACAACAGACGATCATAAATCAGGAATTATTGTTTGTGTAAACTGTGAGACAGATTTTGTTTCAAAAAATGCAGATTTTGTTGCTTTTGCACAAAGCATTGCTGATGCAGCTATAAACAATAATGTAAAATCGTTAGACGAGTTGAATATTACTAAGGTTGGTGATTCAACTGTAGCAGATTTAGTGAATGATAAGCTTGCTTCAATTGGTGAAAAAATAGGCGTTACAAAATTTGAACGCGTTGATGCTCCTTATGTTGCTTCTTATATTCATGGTGCAAACCGCATGGGTGTTTTAGTTGGATTGAATAAAGAAGCAGGCGATGCAGGAAAAGATATTGCCATGCAAATTGCAGCAATGAATCCGGTTGCTGTTTCTGCAGATTCAGTACCTGCAGAAACTGTAGAACGCGAAAGGAATATTGCTATTGAGCAAATGAAACAAGACCCTAAAATGGCTGGGAAACCAGATGAAATGCTCAGCATAATTGCACAAGGTAAACTCAACGCATTTTTTAAAGAACAAACTTTATTGGCACAGCCTTTTGTAAAAGACGGAAGCAAAACCATAGCAGATTATTTAAAAAGTGTAAACAGCGATCTTAAGGTGATTGAATTTAAAAGAGTTGCTTTAGGATAAAATAATCTGGCTAAAAATATTAAGGGAATGAACACATCGTTCCCTTTTTTATTTTATAGATTGCGTCCTACAATTCTGCTGAAATTAATTTGCGTCTTTAAATTTTATTAATACTTTGATCATGCAAACACCTGAGAAATTATATAAAGAACTTTTTAAAGATGTTCAGCTTAAAAAAGTATTTTCTGATAATAAAACTTTTGTTGATTGCATACCAAAGCGAAAACCTGAAAATATTCTTGCAGATTACGAAAAACTAAAAAGCCCTTCAAACGATGATATCAAAAAATTTGTTGAAGATAATTTTATTGTTCCGCCTGCAACCGCACAAGGTTATCATACCCATATAAAAGATAATGTTATTGAACATATAGAAGAATTATGGCAGATGCTGAAACGTACTGCGGATAAACCTGTTGAAGGCAGTTCATTAATTCCTTTACCTCATCCATACATTGTGCCTGGTGGCAGGTTTAGAGAAGTGTTTTATTGGGATTCTTATTTCAACATGCTTGGCTTAGCCGAAAGTAATGAATGGGAAATTATTGAAAATATGATTGATAATTTCACGTATCTCATTCATGAATTTGGCTTTATTCCAAACGGTAACCGTACGTATTTTTTAAGCCGTTCACAACCGCCATATTTTTCCTGCATGATTGAATTGTTGGCAACGCATAAAGGTGATTCTGTATATGCAAAATACCAGTCTGCATTACAAAAAGAATATGATTTTTGGATGGATGAAAC
>JBDTLW010000343.1:0-3804 GCA_039934575.1 Parafilimonas sp.
GAAACCAGGTGCGTAACAAAAAAAGTTCATGCTCACTTTTGTATCAGCAGATAATCCTGTAAGACCATCTTCATCTTCATAAACAATTGCATCATCTTTTCTGTAAATTTTCAGACGTTCATTTATACCAACCATTTCATGATGTTCATTTTCTGAAATTACACCACGGCTTACGCTTCCATGTTCACTTAAAGTATTTGACAACTGGTACGCAATTACTGAATATGTTTTTTCATTGCATCGTGTTTGTAAAAAATCAAATGCTTTTCTAAAAGAATCTTTACCATAAAAATCATCAGCATTAATAACCGCAAAAGGCTCCTTCACTTTTCCCTTGCAGCAAAGCACAGCATGTGCCGTTCCCCAGGGTTTTGTTCTTTCAGGATTTATGGCTCTGCCTTCAGTAAATTTATCAAGGCTTTGATACACGTAATCAATTTCAATTTTGTCTTTAAGCCTCGGCTCTACCATATTTTTAAAAGCTTCTGCAAAATCTTCACGAATAATAAAAATTACTTTTTCAAACCCGGCAGCAATTGCATCATACACAGAATATTCCATTATAGTTTCACCTGAGGGACCAAATGATTGTGTCTGTTTCATGCTTCCATACCGGCTTGCCATTCCTGCGGCTAAAATTACAAGAGTTGATTGCATAGAGTGTTTTTAGGGTTGCGAAACTAATTATTTTCATGTGTATATTTTTCGTTTTTCAATTACCACAGTAAATACCTTATAAAATTTTCATCATCTGTTAGTATAATTTACCTAAAAAAGTTATCGCTTATTTCATTTTAAAATAATACTCCACGTTTGATATTAATATTTGAAACTGCACAAAAAATCACTTCCATATCTTTGTCGCAATTAACGTATTTGTTTGCATGAATATAGAATCAGAACGTAATAGCGATTGGATGCGCCTTTTAGTAAGCGATGTGAAAAACCGTTTTGAAAAAATTAAATTAGGCGGTGGAAAAAAATCAATACAAAAACAAAAAGACAGAAACAAGCTTACTGCAAGAGAGCGCATTGATTATTTAATTGACAGCAAAAAACCATTTATAGAAATTGCTGCATTTGCAGGTTTTGAAATGTATGAAGAATATGGCGGCTGCCCTGCAGGCGGCACTGTTGCTGGTATTGGTTATGTAAGTGGCAGGCAATGTGTTATTGTAGCAAATGATCAAACTGTGAAAGCAGGTGCATGGTTTCCGATAACCGGCAAAAAAAATCTTCGTATGCAGGAGATTGCGATGGAGAATAAGCTGCCCGTAATTTATCTGGTGGATAGCGCCGGAGTCTTTCTTCCTATGCAGGATGAAATTTTTCCTGATAAAGAACATTTCGGAAGAATTTTTCGAAACAATGCACGCATGAGTGCAATGGGTATTACACAAATTGCGGCGGTACTTGGAGCTTGTGTTGCCGGTGGCGCTTACCTGCCCATTATGAGCGATGAAACATTGATGGTAGAAGGAAATGGCAGCATCTTTTTAGCTGGCCCTTATTTAGTAAAAGCAGCTATTGGTGAAGATGTTGATGCAGAAACTTTAGGCGGCGCTGAAACACATAATGCTGTCAGCGGCATAGCAGACTATCAATGTAAAACGGAGCATGAATGTCTTGATAAAATTAAAAGCATCATCAGCAAATTGGCTGCACCAACGCTTGCGGGCTTTAATAGAATTGAAGCTGTTGCTCCATCAAAAAAAGTTGATGAGCTATACAGTTTAATGCATGTAAATAATACAAAGCCCTATAATATTGTTGATGTAATTGAATGCATTGCTGATGCCAATTCTTTTGAACAATTTAAAGAAGAATATGGCAAAACAATTGTGTGCGGATATGCAAGAATTGATGGCTGGGCAGTTGGTATTGTTGCCAATCAACGGTTGATTGTAAAAACAAGGAAACCTGCCCGACTGAGTCATTCAGGCGGGGGTGAAATGCAATTAGGCGGTGTTATTTATAATGACAGCGCTGATAAGGCTGCGCGGTTTATTCTTAACTGCAATCAGAAAAAAATCCCGCTTGTTTTTTTACAGGATGTAACCGGCTTTATGGTGGGTACACGCAGCGAGCATTCAGGCATTATAAAAGATGGAGCCAAGCTTGTAAATGCCGTAGCTAATTCTGTTGTTCCTAAAATTACAATCATAACGGGTAATAGTTATGGTGCGGGTAATTATGCCATGTGCGGTAAAGCTTATGATCCGCGTTTTATTTATGCATGGCCAAGTGCAAAAATTGCAGTAATGGGTGGCGAGCAAGCTGCTAAAACTTTATTGCAAATACAAACTTCAGGTAAAGATGTAAGCGATGCAGAACAACAGGAATTGCTTGATAAAATAAAATCGCGCTACGAAAAACAAACTACCCCATATTATGCTGCTGCACGATTATGGATTGATGATATTATTGATCCTGCTGATACAAGAAAATGTATAAGTGAAGGCATTGCTGCTGCAAATAATAATGCAGATATTCAGGAATTAAAACTGGGCGTTTTCCAGGTATGAAATTTAGACTGATAATTTTTTTGCCACGAAGACACGAAGAATAATAAATTTATCGGCGAAACTTAGTGCCTTCGTGGCATTTATAATTGTTTTTAAAAAATGGTTATTCTTTATTCAACTTTAATGTTCTTTTTCCATGTTCATCATCTGTAAGAGTAATCATGTACATGCCTTGTGCATATTTGCTTACGTCAATCATCACATTGTTTTTACCAACAACTGCAGTTCCGTTTTTTGTTTGCAAAACTTTGCCTGAAACATCTGTAATTTCAACAGTATAGTTGAGTGTTTTGTTTGAAGTAAATTGAACAACTGCATTATTGTTTGCAGGATTTGGATACACGTAAATTGATGTTGTTTTTGTTTGGCAGAAATATTGCTTTCTTAATATTAAGACACTGTTGAAAACTCCTTCAAATTCATCAACATCAAATTCTGTAATTTTGCATTGTAATGAGTGATAATCAAAAAATAAAAATAGCCGTTCTTGATTTGAATGACGGCTTTACCAATCAGGGAATGCGCTGCATTCTGCATATAATAAAAGACTGGTCTGAAAATAATGATCATAATGTTCAGACTGATGTGTTTGATGTAAGACAAAAATTAGAATTGCCTGATTTTTCTTATGATGTTTTTATATCAAGCGGTGGCCCTGGTTCGCCCTTAGAAAGCGAAGGAACAAAATGGGATAATAAATATATGCAGTGGGTTGATGAACTAAATAGCTGGAACAGCAGTTATGCTAATTATCCCAAAAAACATATGTTTTTTGTTTGCCATAGTTTTCAGTTAGCATGCAGGCATTTTAAAATTGCTGAAGTAAGTAAACGTAAGTCAACATCATTTGGTGTTTTTCCCATACATCTTACAAATGAAGGCAAACAAGAAGTTGTCTTTTCGGGAATGAAAGATCCTTTTTATGCTGTTGACAGCCGCGATTTTCAAGTGATAAAACCTGATAAAAGCTGCATCAAAGAAATGGGTGCAAAAATTCTTGCCATAGAAAAAGAACGTCCTCATGTTGCGCATCTTGAAAGAGCCATTATGGCAATTCGTTTTAATGATTATTTTATCGGTACGCAATTTCATCCCGAAGCAGATCCAAGCGGTATGACTGTCCATTTAAACAGTGAAGAAAAAAAGCAAACCGTAATTAAAAATCATGGAGAACAGAAATGGAAACACATGATAGAACAATTAAATGATCCTGATAAAATTTTGTGGACACATGATCATATTCTTCCAAATTTTTTAAATATTGCTGTTGAACAATTAG
>JBDTLW010000344.1:0-3795 GCA_039934575.1 Parafilimonas sp.
GAAAGCATTTCTTCATTTTGTATAACAATATTTTTCAGAAAATTTTCAGAATCTTCCATACAACCATAAGCTGTCCCGGTAACAATCGCATCAACATTTTCTTCACCCGCTTCTTTTAAACATGTAAGCGCTGTTGCCACACCCATTCTTATAATCTTACTCATGCGCCGCAATTGTTTTGGATCAAGAATAGTTTTATAATCAGGCTCTGTAACCTTTAAGATGTTATTGCAGTATTCTTTAGGTTCAGAAAAAAATAACTGGTGATTAAAAGTTTCCTGCGGAGAAATAGATGAAGCTGCGCGAATAAATATCTTCATTTTACAGTTTTGAAAAAATTAGTGAAGAACAATTACCGCCAAAACCAAAGGAGTTTGAAAGCACATTTTTTATATCTATATTTCTCAAAAATTTTGTTTCAGGTGCAAATGGGAATTCCTGCATAGGTGTTTGTAAACGAAGATTCGGATAAACAAAATTATGCTTTACTGCAAGCGATGAGAGTACTGCTTCAATACCACCGCTTGCGCCCAAACTGTGGCCGGTAAAGGATTTCGTAGAACTCATCTTTGGATATTCCGGTTTAAATAATCTTTCGATAGCTGTGCCTTCAGCCATGTCGTTGTTCTGCGTTCCGGTTCCATGTAAGTTAATATAACTAATATCAATTGTATTTAATTGTGCTGATTGTAATGCATGCTGCATAGCGAGGTAAGAACCAGTACCATCCGGTGAAGAAGCTGTTTGATGATATGCATCATTTGCGTTGGCGTAGCCTTTTAATTCGCAATACATTTCTGTGTTTAAAGTGGCTGCAATTTTTTCTGAAACCAATACAACATAGCCAGCACCTTCGCCCAAATTCAAACCATTCCTGTTTTCATCAAACGGCTTGCAATATGCATTATCTAAAATCATCAACGTATTAAAACCATTCAATGTAAATTTTGTCAGCGCATCAACTCCGCCGGCAACAGCTACATCAAGCATTCCGTTTTTAATAAGTCTTGCAGCAAGAATAATTGAGTTTGCTGATGATGAACACGCCGTACTGATGGTTGTTGTAAATGAATTAATATTCAGTTTATCAGCTACAATTTCTGTAACACTTCCGCATTCATGATTCACTACATCATGCAAATTCCCGTCACCATTATTTTTAAAATAAGATTGAAAAAAATTGTCTGTTTTATCTATTCCGCCAACTGTATTTGCAGAAATAAATCCGGTGCGCAATGATGATAAATTTTCAATTGCTGCATCATTCAATGCCTCCTTTGCGGCAATCATACTCAGTAAAGCAGTACGGCTTATCTTATTTGATAAACCTGTTTTTAAAGCAAGCTGTTCATTGTCAAGCTTTACTTCAGCAACAGGAATTTCATTTGCATGAATTGTTTTTAAATAAGTGATGTTGTTCATTCCTGCCTGTTCGTTTTCCAATGCATACAGGCATTCTGCAACATTATTTCCAATGGCAGAAATAACACCAAGACCTGCTATATAAACACGTGAGCTCATTCGCTTTAAACAGTTTTAAATATTCTATCCAAATTTTCCTCATTAAATAACACAGCATTCTGCGCTTTGTTTTTTGAAACTAAAAATAATGCCGCTTTATAATTCTCTCCCAACACATCAACCCAGCCGCAAATGCAAAGCTGTACAATATTATTGCCGAAAAGATCACGCACATATTGCTGAATAAAAGCAGCGTTAAAGTTTTCAAAAACGAAAAAAGAATTTTCACCTTTAAAATTATTACGAATGCAAATTTCACCAATAACAATGTTGGGCAACGTGTAAACAAATAAAGCCGGGCTTGCTATTTCTTTTACTGATTGAAAATACTTTTCATCCGCATCAAGGCTTGAATTTGCATTGGTAAGTACAATTCCAATTTCTCCGGGTTTATATTTTTTTACAGTTTCTTCATCTTTAATTAATATTTCAGAAGCCAGAAATCCAAGCTTGCTTAAATTATCCATCTTATAAAATTTCGGATACTCCGTTTTTATAAAATGATAAAGCGAAATAAGAAAGGAATGAAGATCATCATCATTACATGAAAATATTATTTCATTGTTTTTGAGAACGCTGCTGTTGCTGATAACACAACTGGAGATAATATATTTTTCTTCTGTCACGCTGCAATTTTATTGTTTACTAAAAATAACTGCCGCATTGCATCCGCCGAAACCTGAAGCAGTTTTTAAAAAATTCTGCAAAGGTTTATGTATAATTTCTGTACAAACATTTATAGATTTTGAAACACCATGTTCTTCAAATCCTTTTGTGGGCAAAACAATATTTTGTTGCAATGAATGAATTGAGATGATTGATTCTATCAATCCGGCTGCACCTAAAGTATGGCCGTAAAAACCTTTCAAACTATTTACCGGTGCGGCTTCCAGCTTTGCTGAGGCAATTGCTTTTGCTTCCATTTCATCGTTATACATGGTTGCAGTTCCATGCGCTGAAATAAAATCAATATCAGTTGAATTTAATTTTGCATCCTTCATGGCAATATTAATTGCCTGATATAATTCATCACCCGTTCTTGACGGGCCTGAAATATGATTGGCATCATTGCTCACAGAACCGCTTACAACTTTTATATCATTTTCAGTTCTTTTATATGAAGAAAGAATTACAGTTGCAGCAGCTTCGCCCAAATTAATTCCATCACGATCTTTATCAAAAGGCTTACAGATGTTTTTGCTTAAAGCCTGGAAAGATTGAAAACCGGATAAAATAAATTTTGAAATCACATCAGCTCCTGCAACAATTACATTTTCATAATGATTATTTTTTATCAACCGCATGCCGGTTAAAATACCAAGCAAACCAGATATGCATGCATTGGAAATAATTAATGGCTGATTGATAAAATGAAAATGATCAGCAACAAGTTTTGCTGAAGTGGTTAATGCAATTCGTTTTTGTAATGCTTTATTGCATTGCTCTGTTTCCAGTAAACTGATGTTTCCTTTTGTAGTTGAAATAATGAGCAATGTTTTTTTATCTGCAGGATCCACATCACCTTTTTGCAAAGCCTGCTGAATGGAAGCAACAAGCAACTGCTCAAATTTTGTATAAGTATATGTATTGTCTTCGTGAATAAAATGCATGCCTGCATCAAACAAAGAAGCATAGAAAGGTTCATCAGCAATGCTTGGGTTATTGTGTTGTTTTACTGCTGAAATATTATCCTTTAGTTTAGAAAAATTTTCAGCCGACGTATTTCCAAGCGGAGATAAAATATTATCAGAAATAATAAATACATCTTTCATTATACAGAAAAAAAATTGAGTGCAAGATAAGCTGTGAAATCAACCGATTGAATTTGTAAAAACTTTCATCTCGCATTGTGCAATCTGCGATCCGTTACACGAAATGTTTCCTTTTACATTTATCATGTTGAAAATTGTATCTGTAACAACAACTTCTGTGAGCAGCACATCATTTATTTTAGGCAAGCTGAAAATTTCAAAATTTTTAACAGCGCCAATGTACCCAACTGATACTTCTTTGTTCCCGTTCCTCACTCTTCTGCCTGCTCCCACTGCAACAGTTTGGGCAATATTTTCCATTAGCCCGGCTTCAGAAAATTCATTGTTTGTGCAAAAAATATTATCTGCAGATATCGTAAAATTTGTGCGTGCAGTGGTTTCATCAGCAAATAATAATGTATCTATCATTACAAAAGGCTCACGCTGCGGAATGAAGGATAAAATATCATCTGAAGTATTCATGCATAAATTTTTGATTTGAATAAATTTTGTTTAAAGCATG
>JBDTLW010000345.1:0-3781 GCA_039934575.1 Parafilimonas sp.
AAAAATTATTTTTAGAAATCCGAAACTTAAAGATAGAAATAATAATCAATCAACAACGAGATTAGAAATTATAAAAATTGATTCCATAAGAGACCATTTTGTTTTTAAGACAAAAAGTAAATCGGGTAATGAAGTTATAGTTCTTGCTGAAAAAGACAAAGTGGATAATTGCCTGCCATTTAAAAAGTTCATTATTGCAGATAGTGTTCATCAGGTATCCGCTATTAAATCTGGCTCTCGTTATGATTTAATAGGGTTTAATGTATCAACAATAGACGGCATTAAAATTAGAGATAGTGCTGAATTAACGAAGATTATTTGGAACTGTGATTCTTTTACTGATAAGTAACTTTAAACTTGCACAATAAAGCCGCATCACTGCGGCTTTACGTTTTCGAGCTATTAAAGGACTCAACTTTGAATTTGTTTACGCATTATTAAATAATTTTTTTTGCCAAGAGTGTATCCTAGCTCACCTGACTTCTTGTATAATAACATAGCTTTTTGTAAGTTTTTCTTACACCCTTCGCCGGACTCATAAAATGATGCTAAATTATTACATGCTGCTGCATGATTTTGTAAACATGCTTTAGTATACCAATAAACACACTTTTTAGGATTATACATTGAACTTTGTATGCTTAAATAATTCATAGTTTCATATTGTTGACCTAAATCATATTGCGCTTCAACATTTCCTAAATAAGCTGATCTTTTAAGAAAATACATATATTGTTTGTATAAACTAACTCTATTATGTTCACTCATATCATTTGGGTAAGCATACATTTTTTCATGTAATGCTTTAGCCTTCGAATAATTTTTTTCTCCTTTCATAATTTTTTTCTACTGCCTCGGTTCGTGTCCGCACGAACCGAAAAGAAAACATCAAAATTCGTCCATGATATGTTTCAAAAATCCAAAATCATCAATATCAGTTTCATAAAACTTTGCAGAAGAATAATAATAATTTATAGGATCAGTACAAAGCTGCCAGCGTTCAGATAAAGGATTGTTATGAAGGTAATCCAATTTCTGTAACGCCGTTTCTCTCTTGAACAATTGAAAAGCAAGCGAATCACGTTGCCAGAACTCAAATTTTTTGTTATGTGCTGTTACTGCAAATGATTGTAATAAAGCAGGGTTATTTACAGTTAAATATTTTTTGAATTCATGTGCTGTAAATTTTAAAAATGAACCTTGTGGCGTTTCTTTTCCATTCTTTTCAAGTGTCTTCCAGATAAGATGTATGTGATTAGGCATAATAACAAATGCATACACTTCTATCTTTTTCTTTTCATGCAAATAATATAATGAGTTTACGATAATTTGTTTTAAAGCGTCTTCTTCCAATAGTTTTATCCAATTATTAATCGTAGCTGTCCAGAAATAAATATTGCCGGTTTCAATGAACGACTTTCTTCTTACCTTGAAGTAATCCATTATTAAAAATAAGCTTTAATAAATGTAAAATGGTTCGTGCAGACACGAACCATGGCTTCGATAAAGCTTGTGCAAATAATTTTCCAATCTATCAACGTCTGGTTCCTGACCGAATGTTTTTAATTCAAACTCATCACTATAGATGCTTACCATCCAGGTTTTAAAATGTGTATCTATACCTACGTAAATATTTTGTCCGGTGAAATCAGGAGTCATCCTTTTATTTTGTGTTTGCATGGCTTTAAGTTTTAGAAAATAAATCTAAAACCTTAAACCGTTTTTCAAACATATAAACTGCTACGACAGAAAACAATTAATGGGTTAGGATTTGTCATAAACAAAAGTTATGGATTCGATTGTTAATAAAGCGATGTCGCTTCACAAAGTCATGTGTGCTGGAAAGGATGTCGCATCAGGCCGCACGGTTCATTTACGTGATCTTGTTAAAGCGGGGAAAGAATTAATTTTAAAATTTTGACTAAATATCAAAACTTCTTTTGAAGTTTTATCTGTTGACATTCCGTATTTCCAGTTTGGTGTAAAAATATGAAAGCCCTTATACAATTTTCTTATCTCTTCGCAATCATTATAAGATAAGATCCAGTGTTCACGTTCCTTCAACATTTTTGCTAATGCTTCATGATCAAAATCTTTATGCGCATTTCCTTTTTTGCCATACAGAGAACTCTTGATTAAATATGGCGGATCTAAATACGTAAATGTAAACGGATGTTTTAGCAATGATTGTTTAAAGTCAGATTTACTTACTGAAATATTTGGATTATAAAATGCTCTGAGTCTTTCAATAGATGTGCGTGTGAAGCGTGGATGATCAGGCGACATACCGCCGGAAAGTGTTGCACCGGAAAAAGATGAACGGTTTAAAACATAATACACTGCAGCCCTTTCAAGTTTAGTTTTAAATTTTGTTTGCGTATGTTGTAATTCGTAAAATTTTTCTTTTGGCAAAGGGAAAAATTTTTCAACCTCATCAGCAAGTTTGCCCGGTTGATTTTTTAAGCATTGCCAAAACTCAACAAGCGGCGAAAAAATATCATAACCAATAACTTTTGTACCACGTGATGCCACAAAAAGTTCAATGGAACCGCCACCGAAAAAAGGAGATAATAATGTGTCAAGATTTTTTGGAAAATAACCGGTGATACATTCAATTGCCCTTGTTTTTCCTCCGGGATAACGAAGCGGCGAACGCATTGTATAATTCGGGTTTATATTATCAGATGGATTATATATGAAATCAAGTGAATTTTCTTGAGGAACAATATCAGCAGTATGAATTTTTCTTTTTATCATAAAAGCTCATAAAAATAAAAGCAATTATACAGTCATTATATTTAAAATGGGGATGAATATTCTGCAAAACAAATTGATAAAACCGACAGCATTGCCATGTAATTAAGAATGAATAAAAATTTTGATTGTTACTGTTTAATTACTTGCGGTACTTAAAGTTTTTACACTTCTTACTTTAACCGGTTTTTTATCTTTTGCAAATAAAACGCCTGTAACAATTACGCTGTCTCCTGCGGCAACGCCGCTCGTTATTTCAACAGCATTTGGCAGGCGTGTGCCGGTGGTTACATCTGTAAACTGCGCATTGCCATTTTTTACAAGTAAGAGCTGTTTATTTATATCGCTTGGTATAATACAATTTGTGGGTACGAGTATGCTTTGTTTTGATGTGCCCTGCGAGATAAATACTTTTACAAAAGCGCCCGGATTTGCTTTGGCATTGTCTTGCAATAATGCACGGACTTTTAAATTGCGTGTAATTGTGTTTGCCTGCGGTTCTACTGCAATAATTTTAGCAGTATGTTTTAGCGTATCTGCAGTGGCATCTAATATAACCTGTACTGAAGAACCTGTTTTTATAAACTTGCTATAATCTTCCGGTACAGTAAAATCAATCTTTAAATTATTTATCTGCTGCATAGTGGCAATTACATCAGCATTGCTTACATAAGCGCCAATACTTACCTGGCGTAAACCCACAACACCATCAAACGGTGCACGAATAATTGTTTTATCAATTAATGCCTGCGTGTATTGAATGTCTGCCTGGTTGCTTACTACTGTATTTAATGCTGCATCATAATCAGCCTGGTTTATACCCTGTACAGAAAGCAGTGGTTTTAAACGGTCAGCATAGCTTTGAGCTAATACGAGCGTAGCTTTACTTTTATTTAAATTAGCAACAAGATCTTCATCATTTATGCGGGCAATTACCGTTCCCTTTGTAACATATTTCCCTTCGGGAACATTCAGATAAGTTAATCTTCCGGTAGCTTCAGGATGCAGTTCAACAAACTCATTGGCA
>JBDTLW010000346.1:0-3778 GCA_039934575.1 Parafilimonas sp.
TAAAAATTGTTGAATCAGGTATTAAAATTAAATACCTTGAAGATGCTTTAATATTTGATGAAAAAATTGATAACCCTTCTGCATTTAAACAACAAAGAAAAAGATGGTTGTTAAGCCAGTTTACTTACTTAAAAGAATTTTTTGTACCCGGGTGCAAGCAGCTTCTAAAAGGAAATTTCAGCTATTTTAATCTTTCCGTATTAAATAACCTTGTTCCACCAAGAGTGCTTTTGATTTTTGTATTGCTGCTGCTTACAGCAGTTAGTTTCAATTTTCAACCCCTGATCATTTTTAAACTTTATGCAACCCTTACCCTTTTATATTTTATAACTCTTTTTATGGCATTGCCTCAGCATTTGATCAGTAAAAAAATGATAGTTGCTGTTTTGCAATTGCCTAAAGCTATGTTTATAATGATGGCATCTCTGTTTTCATTAAGAAAGGCTAAAAATGTATTTATTCATACGCTTCATACAAAAAATGAAATAAACAATCCATTGTATAAAACCAATGATTAATAATCCCCTCATATCAATTATCACAGTTAATTATAACAACGCAAATGTTACAGCGGATTTACTGCGTTCCATTCTGAGTCTTGATTATACAAATATAGAAGTGCTCGTTGTGGATAATGATTCGGCTGAAAATCCTACTGAAACACTGAAAAAAATACTTCCTTCGGCAAAAATTATTTTAAGCAAGAAAAATCTGGGTTTTGCCGGTGGTAATAATCTCGGCATCAAAGAAGCAAAAGGAGAGTATTTGTTTTTTGTAAACAACGACACTGAACTTTCGCCGCATATATTTGACGGCTTGCTTGAAGTGTTTGAAGATTATCCCGATGCAGGTGTGGTAAGCCCAAAATTTCATTATTACTACGCGCCGGGTACCATTGAATTTGCAGGATATAAAGCAATCAATTCTTTTAGTGGAAGAAACAGTATGATAGGTTGCCGTACACAGGATGAAGGACAATACGATGCTATTGCAAAAACAAATTATGCCCACGGTGGCGGAATGATGATTGCACGTAAGGTGATTGATGAAGTTGGTATGATGCCTGAAATATATTTTTTGTATTACGAAGAGTTTGATTGGTGCGAACAAATTAAGAAAAAGGGATATAACATTTATTACCAGTACAAATCACTTATATATCATAAAGAGTCAATGTCAGTAGGGAAAAACAGCACTTTAAAAACATTTTATCTTAATAGGAACAGGATATTGTTTATGAGAAGAAATGTAAAAGGTATTTCATTTCTTGCCTTTGCTTTTTATTATACTTTTTTTACACTGCCAAAAAACACAATTAATTTTTTATACAATAAAGATATTGATCATTTAAAAGCTTTCTGGAAAGGGCTTTTGTGGAATCTTTCAAACCTTAATCTGAAAAAAATTGATGTATGTGCGGAATAGCCGGCTTTTGCGATTTTAATAAAAACACATCTGAGTCTGTATTACAAAAGATGACAGATGTATTAACGCATCGGGGCCCCAATGATTCAGGTTATGAATTGATAGAAAACAGCAATGCACTTATTGGCTTAGGTCAACGAAGATTATCTATAATAGATCTTTCTGCCAACGGCAGACAGCCAATGGAATTTGCAAACCTCACCATAATTTTTAATGGCGAAATTTATAATTACCAGGAAATACGCGATGAGCTTTTACTGGAAGGATATTTATTCAATTCAACTTCTGATACAGAAGTTATTTTGAAAGGCTATCATCGCTGGGGTGATGATGTGGTGAATAAATTTATCGGCATGTTTGTATATGTGATTTATGATAATGAAAAAAATGAGATCACTATTTGCAGAGACAGAGCTGGTGTAAAGCCATTATATTATTACTGGAATAATTCTATTTTATTGTTTGCATCTGAATTAAAAAGTCTTCATCAACATACATCATTTTATAAAGAGATAGACGTAAACAGTCTTTCGCTTTTTTTGCAATACAGTTATATACCGGCGCCGCATACTATTTTTAAGAACACATATAAATTAAAGCCGGCGCACTATCTTAAATTATCATTATCAACAAGAAAAATTAAAGAAACCAAATATTGGGACGTTTGCGATTATTACAATAAACCAACACTTTCTATTTCCGAAAATGAAGCCATTGATGAAGTGGAAAGATTACTTATTTCAGCGTATGAATACCGTATGGTTGCAGATGTGCCTGTGGGTATATTTTTAAGCGGGGGGTATGACAGCACAAGCGTTGCTGCCATACTGCAAAGAAACCGTACAGAGAGATTAAAAACGTTTACTATCGGCTATAAAGAAGCCGCTTTTAATGAAGCGCCAGAAGCAAAAAAAATTGCAGAATATTTAGGAACAGATCATCACGAATGGTATGTAACCGCTGCTGATGCAGAAGATATTTTTCATAAACTGCCTGAGATATATGATGAGCCTTTTGCAGATAACTCTGTTGTACCAACTGCGCTGGTTAGCCAGCTTGCCAGTAAATATGTAAAGGTTTCTTTATCTGCAGATGGGGGAGATGAAGTGTTTGCAGGCTACAATAAATTTAATCAGTCAATCCGTTATACTGAGTCCGTACCCTCTTTTATGCAATCATTTTTCGGGAACATGATGTCTTATCTGAATCCTGAAAATATTCCCTATTTAAATAAGCAATACAATTTTGCAACCCGATACAGAAAAATGCAGAATATCTGGAAGGAGAAATCTCCGGCCGCTGCAATGAAATATATTAGCCAATATATTACAGAAGATGAAGCAAATGTTTTTCTTAAAAATAAATACCAGGGATATAAAACAAACTTTGAGAATGATAAGAATTTGTTACCAGATGTTAATTCACTGAATAAATTACTGGCAATAGATTATCAAACATTTTTGGTTGATAATAATCTGGTAAAGGTTGACAGAGCAACAATGTCTGTAGGTCTTGAAGGCCGCGAACCCATGCTCGATCATCGCATTATAGAGTTTGTAGCACAGTTACCTGCACATTTTAAAATTCGTAACCACACTAACAAATATATTCTAAAGCAAATCGTTCATAAATATGTGCCACAACATTTAATGGACAGGCCTAAAATGCCTTTTATAGCGCCATTAACTGTTTGGTTTAAAGATGAGCTTAAAGAAAAGATCCAGTATTACTTAAGTGAAGAAAAGCTGAAAGAAACCGGGTTGTTTAACATTGCACCGGTTATAAAATTGAGCAAAGATTATTTAGAGGGCAAACGGGTAACCTATCAAAAGGTTTGGAATATACTGGTGTTTCAGTTGTGGTATGAAAAGTGGTTTCACAGTGCGGCTTAATGCCACTATAATGATCAAAAAGAAAAAAATAAAAGTATTACAGGCCATTAGGCAGGGTCAGGTCGGTGGCGGTGAATCTCATATTCTTAGCCTCGTAAATCATATTGATAAAAACCGTTTTGAACCTGTTGTATTAGCATTTACAGATGGACAAATGATTGCTGAACTAAAAAATACCGGCATTGATAGTTTTGTGATTCCTTCAGAAAAAGCTTTTGATTTTTCAAAATGGAAAAAAGTAAAAGCCCTTATGCAGGATGAGCAAATTGATCTTGTACATATTCATGGTACAAGAGCTACATCTAATATTTATTGGGCAGCTAAAAATTTGCGTTTGCCTGTTATTTATACAATACATGGCTGGTCTTTTCACGATGATCAGTCTTCTTTTGTAAAAAAGTCACGTATTCTTTTTGAAAAATGGATCACTCGAAAAACAAATTGTAATATTTCTGTTTCTG
>JBDTLW010000347.1:0-3775 GCA_039934575.1 Parafilimonas sp.
GTATGCAGATTGATATTATATTTAAGCCATGAAACCTGTTCTAATAATTGATGATGATCTCCGTAACACATTTGCTTTATCTGCTTTACTGAAAGCAAGAAATTATAAAACACTTACTGCAAACAATATGGTGGAAGCATTTGCTATTTTGGAAGCAGAAAAAGAAATTGGCATCATTCTTTTAGATATGATGATGCCCGACATGGATGGTTACGATGCGATACCACTGATAAAATCAATAGATGCATATAAACATTTACCTGTGATAGCAGTAACCGCACAGGCAATGCAGGACGATCGCGAAAAATGCATTGAAGCAGGCGCTGATAATTATACTTCTAAACCTGTGGATGTGGATTTGCTACTTAGAATTTTGAATGAATATCTTAAATAATTTATGTGGATGGGAATATGATTAAAGAAGCGGAGATTGAATTATTAATTAATGAATTAGCACAACGTTATGGCTATGATTTCTCCAACTATGCAAGAGCTTCATTGCGCAGGCGGGTAAACAGGTTATTGGTGATAGACAGAATACCCAGTTTTGCTGAACTTCTATACAGAGTAAAAAATGATGGTGATTATCTTACGCATATTGTTGAAGCGCTTACTGTAAATGTTACAGAAATGTTTCGTGATCCGTCTGTGTTTAAAATTATCAGAGAGGAGCTTTTACCTGTTTTGGCAACACATCCTTTTATACGCATCTGGCATGCGGGTTGTGCTTCAGGAGAAGAAGTTTACTCAATGGCTATTTTACTTGAAGAAGCAAACCTGCTGAATAAATCTTTAATATATGCAACAGATTTAAATGCTTCTATTATTGAAAATATACAGAAAGGGATTTTTCCGCTATCACGTATGCAGCAGTATTCAGAAAATTATATTGCTTCAGGCGGAAAGAAAGATTTTTCTTCTTTTTATACGGCACAATATGGTTGGGCAAAATTTAATCAAAAATTAAAACAGAAGATGATCGCTGCAACGCATAATCTTGTTTCTGACAGATCGTTCAATGAATTTCAATTAATTTTTTGCCGTAATGTGCTTATTTATTTTGATAAAATTTTGCAGGATAAAGTACTTAAACTTTTTGATGATAGCCTGGAAACGTTAGGCTTTTTGGTGCTTGGTTCTAAAGAGAATCTGCGCTTTTCTATATTAGCAAATACATTTACACAGGTAGGAAAAGAAAAGATATGGCGCAAAATGCAATAACAAAATATAAGATGCTTGCCATTGGCGGCTCTGCCGGCAGTCTTGATGCATTATTAAAAATTGTTACCGCTTTGCCACTTAATAATTATTTGTCGGTCATAATTATTATACACCGAAAAAATGATGGAGAATCTATGTTGACCAGTTTACTTTCTGTTCGTACAAATCTTTTTGTAAAAGAAGTAGAAGATAAAGAAATTATTGCCGGAGGCAGTATATATATAGCGCCGGCAGATTATCACTTATTAATTGAAAGTGAAAAAATGTTTTCGCTTGATTCATCAGAAAAAATTCATCACAGCCGCCCAAGTATTGATGTAAGTTTTGAATCTGTTGCAGAAATTTTTGGTGCAGCTTCCATTGGAATTTTATTATCCGGTGCTAATGCAGATGGAGCTGAAGGTTTAAAAAAGATTAAGCAAGCCGGTGGTTTTACTATAGTACAGAATCCCGAATCTGCTGAAGTTCGTTTTATGCCGCAACAGGCGCTTGAACTTATAAAACCTGATAAAATCTTAGATGCAAATGATATGGCAGACTTCATTAATCAATTGTTGAAATAGCGAGACGTGAATCCCCGCCTGAATAACATAGTCGGGCAGGGGGGTCAATGGTGAAACGTGAGTACTCAAACTATTCTAAAATCTTCTGTTTTGTTTAATGCCTCTACAGAGTTAATAATAAGCGAAGGCGGAACAACAATTTTGCGCAAACCTGTATGCATCCACGCGCTATCAATCGTTAGCACTGCAGCCAGTTCATTATCATTTTTATATATCTCATGCTGCATGCTGAATTTTCTGAAATCAGATGAAACATATCTTAATTTAAGAGAAACTTTTACTGTATCACCAAACACTATTTCTTTTTTAAAAAAACATTCTTCTCTAAATAACACCGGCCCAATTTTTTTATCCTTCATAAATTTTTCTGTAATGCCATTATCAAACAAAAAACAAATGCGGCAATAAGCAGCCATATCATAATAAGCTGAATGCCGCAAATGAAAATTAGGATCAAGGTCACTCCATCTTATTTCAACATTTTTTATATATTCCATAGAATGAAAATATTTTTAAAACACGTAATAAAACCTGACAGGTTATACAAAAACATTTAATGAAATTATTAAAACAATTCAACTGCAAGTTTTCGGAAAAAAATTATTATTGAAAGGAATAAGTTACACGTACCTGTATAGTGCTTTCTTTTTTTGAACGTCCATAAGAGAGATCAGCATATAAAAAATTAAATGGCGCTGCTATAATACCACCGCCGAAAGCAGTATGCAGTATGTCCGATCTTTCACCGGGCATCCACACGCGCCCATCATCTATAAACGCAAATAACCCGGCTTTTCCTACAAAAAAATGTGTATGCACAGGGCTGATAAAACGAAGATCATTTGTATTATAAAATGCAGTCTTTCCGCGAAACCTGTCATACACAACACCTCTTAAAAAAACTCCGCCGATTGATGGATATTGATAGAACTCAGGATTGCCTGTAACTGTTGATGCACCGGCGCGAATGTTTAATGAAAATTTTGAAACCAGCGGAACATAGAAATGTGCTGTTCCTGAATATTTAAAATAATAACTTGAACTTGTTTTTAGATTTTGTGCGCCTGATGCTGTTGCATTAAAATACACTCCTTTTGTAGGTACAATAGGATCATTGAGTGATTGAAAACTATAACTAACTCCGGCACCTGCAAATGTTTTCCAGTCATACACTGATTTTTCCGGATTAAATGTTTTATTAATAAACCTGTCTGTATCATTAATCACTCTTATTCCGTTTAAAAATGCAAATACATTTACTGTGCTTTTTCCAAAATTTCTTATTAGCCCCGGCTGCACAATCCATTGCCTTGTGCGCATGGTATAATATTTTAATTTATGATCATCAGAAAATTTAGTTTCATTACCAAGCCCGAAAAAATAAGTCCAGCGCACATCATCATAATTTGCCATAAGCGCAAGATCTGAGTGGGCAACAAGTTTTGGAAAGATAGCTTTGTAAGTAGTGCTGAAAGCGTTTTCCATAAGTGAATAATGAAGACTAAGAAGCTGGTTTGATACGAATGATTTTTTATCCCAGGCAAAATGTTTTCTCCTGTATCCAACCCCAACATACAAGCGGTCTTCAAGTGAATAAAATATCATGGGCACAAGCCCGTTTTTATCATACCTGTACCAGTCATATCTATAAGAGCGGAAAGATGTATCATTCACAATATTCAATTGCGTTTGTGCACTTGTTTTTATATTATTCTTCCTATCACCATATACAACAACGTTATTATTTTTTTTGTTTTCAGATGAAAGATCAATAACAGAATCTGCTGTTGCATCGCTTATAATTTTTACTTTAATAGCGTTGTTATTATTTCCTTCAAGAACATATTTATCATTGCCTGCTAAACCAAAAAGTCGTATTTCTTTCGTTTCGGATGATTTAAAAATTCTTGAATAATATGCCGTATCATTTTTTTTGTTTTCATCATTCAAACTAAAAATGCTAATAAGCGTTTCATCATTATTCAATTGTT
>JBDTLW010000348.1:0-3775 GCA_039934575.1 Parafilimonas sp.
GCCCCGGTAAACTCCGCCTTTTGATTTTTGAGAATTGCCTTTGGAACCTGAAGCGCAGGTAATGCTTTTTCGTGTGGTGCAGGAAGCTTTGCAAAACAGCATTAAACATGCGTTTCCAAAACACATCGTTATACAAATAAAAAATACGAACAATCATTTTGAGTTAAGTATTGAAGATGACGGTCGCGGCTTTGATATAGAATCAGCAAAAAAAGAAAGTCTTGGTTTGCGCAATATGCAACATCGTACAGAATTGCTTGGCGGCACTATTGAATGGACAGCAGCCGAAACAAAAGGAACAATGATTACTATTTTGATACCTGTGAAAGAAGCATGAAACGTGAATCGTGAATTCTGAAACATCCAGCTCTGCGAAGTCTCCAGACTTTCTTATTGAATTGTTCAATTTGTTTATTACTATCTCTTATAAAATCAATTGCTGAAAATATTTACACTTCAGTTTATGAATGCGTTCTGCTAAAGTTTTTTTAGTATAAACTTTATAAAAGCAAATGCGGTTGAAATGCAATAAAGTGCTTAAGATTAATTTTAGAATGATTAATAATGAACAATTTTTTTGTTGCTTACATATCGGATATTAAAGTAGTGTTTACTGCAACTAATGAAATATATAAAGTAGTTATTTCATTAATAGATTTAATGGCAAAGCTTATTTTTCATTAACAATAACATATATGCAATGCTGTAACTCTATCGTACCTTTACACTAAAATTTTTCTATGTTGAATACGATAGAAAGTGCGATTGAGGATATAAAAAAGGGTAAACTTGTAATTGTAGTGGATGATGAAGACCGTGAAAATGAAGGCGATTTTATTACGGCTGCTCATAATGTTACGCCGGAAATTATCAACTTTATGAGTAAGGAAGGACGCGGTTTAATTTGTGTTCCGATGAATGAAGAACGTGCTGATGAATTGAAACTTGATCTTATGGTAACTAACAATACGGCATTGCATGAAACACCTTTCACCGTTAGTGTTGATTTGATCGGTCATGCATGCACAACGGGTATCAGCGCACATGATCGTGCAAAAACAGTACAAGCATTAATTAATCAGAATACTAAGCCGGAAGACCTGGGACGACCTGGTCACATATTTCCTTTGCGTGCAAAAAAAGGTGGCGTATTAAGAAGAACTGGTCATACAGAAGCAACAATTGATCTGGCAAGATTAGCGGGCTTTGAATCTGTTGGTGTGTTGGTTGAAATAATGAATGAAGACGGAACGATGGCAAGATTGCCAGAGCTCAGAAAAATTGCTGATAAGTTTGATCTTAAAATTGTTTCTATAAAAGATCTTATTGAGTATCGTTTAAAAACAGATTCTTTAATTGAAGAAATTACCCGTGTTGAGATGCCAACGAAATATGGAAACTTTAAGCTTATTGCATTTAAAGAAAAAACTACGGGCGGCGAACATCTTGCATTAATAAAAGGCGAATGGAAAAAAGATGAACCTGTTTTAACAAGAGTGCATTCAAGTTGTTTTACAGGTGATATTTTAGGCAGCTTTCGTTGCGATTGCGGCGATCAATTACACAAAGCCATGCAGATGGTAGAAGCAGAAGGTAAAGGTGCAATTATCTATATGAACCAGGAAGGGCGCGGCATTGGATTGATGAATAAACTGCGTGCATATAAATTGCAGGAAGAAGGTATGGATACAGTTGAAGCCAATTTGCATTTAGGTTTTGGAATGGATGAACGTGATTATGGTGTTGGTGCCCAGATATTGCGTTATCTTGGTGTAACTAAATTAAAGTTGATGAGTAATAATCCAAAGAAACGTGCAGGTTTAAGCGGCTACGGTTTGGAGATTGTTGAGATTGTTCCGATTGAAATACAACCAAATGAGCATAACGAAAAATATTTAACGACTAAGCGTGATAAAATGGGTCATAAAATTCTTTCGCATAAATAACCGGTTGGTGTCTGCACACCCGCAGAGTGTCTGACACTTTATTCCAATACCGCAACTCAATACATGAATCAACATCCGGTTCAATTTCAAATTAGTGATTATAAGATCATCAAACATAAATAAAGAATGAGCGCCGATAAATATAAATTAGACAGAACTTATGTTTCTGCAATGTCATTTGAAGAAGCAGATGATCATTCATCTTATTGGCTTGATAAAACAGAAGATGAAAGATTGAATGCAGCATGTTTTCTTATCAACCAGATTTATAGCGTAACAGCGCAAACCAAAGTGGATAGAACAATTACAGACCGTAGAAAATTATGCGATGGCTGATTTATTTAATCAGGATTTTTTAGACTTTATTGATGCGCTTAATAAAGCACATGTTGAATATATTCTTGTTGGCGGTTATGCAGTAATACTGCATGGCTATACGAGATCAACAGGTGATATGGATGTTTGGGTTAATAAAACATCAGACAACTACAAAAAATTAAAACAAGCTTTTCAATTATTTGGAGCTCCAATATTTTCTGAAGAAGAGTTTATGGGAAATAATTTTGATGTTTGGGGAATAGGTAAAGAACCTAATCGTATAGAAATATTAAATCTTCTAAAAGGAATAATATTCAATGAGGCTTATCCGCTTTGTAAAATTTTTATTCAGAACACAATTGAAATAAGATACATTCATATCAATCATTTAATAAAGGCAAAAGAAGCTGCAGGCAGATTTAAAGATAAAAACGACATAGAACAATTGAAGAAAAATATCAGGAAGCCTTAAATCAGACATCATCAAATCATAAATAAAAAAATGGGTTTATTCAATAAATTATTTGGCAAAAAAGAGAAAGAAAGCCTTGATGAAGGTTTGCAGAAAACCAAGACAGGTTTCTTTGAAAAAATTACTAAAGCAATTGCAGGCAAAAGCACAGTAGATGAAGAAGTGCTTGATAATTTAGAAGACGCTTTGGTAAGTGCTGATGTTGGGATTGATACAACGATAGAAATCATCAACCGTATAGAAGCAAGAGTTGCCAAGGATAAATACATCAGCACGAGTGAGCTTAATAAATTATTGCAGGATGAAATTCAAAATATATTAACCGATTCACCTGAAGATGCATATAAAGAATTTGATTTGCCCGATGATAAAAAACCTTATGTGATGCTTGTGGTTGGTGTAAATGGTGTAGGTAAAACAACGACTATCGGTAAGCTTGCAAACAACTATAAAAAAGCCGGCAAAGAAGTTTTGCTTGGCGCTGCTGATACATTTCGTGCGGCTGCTGTTGAGCAATTAACAATCTGGAGTGAAAGAGTAAATGTGCCTATTGTAAAACAGGCAATGGGCAGCGACCCGGCTGCAGTTGCTTTTGATGCAGTACAAAGTGCGTTGGCAAAAAAATCTGATATTGTTATAATTGATACGGCTGGTCGCCTGCATAATAAAGTGCATTTAATGGAAGAGCTTTCAAAGATTAAACGTGTTATTCAAAAAGTAATTCCTGATGCACCGCATGAAGTTTTGTTGGTACTTGATGGTTCAACCGGGCAAAACGCATTGGAACAGGCGAAACATTTTACTGCTGCTACAGATGTAACTTCTATTGCCATCACAAAGCTTGATGGAACTGCAAAAGGCGGCGTTGTATTAGCTATCGCAAATCAATTTAAAATACCTGTAAAATATATTGGTGTAGGAGAGAAGATAGATGATCTTTTGATTTTTAATAAGCATGAGTTTGTTGACAGTTTGTTTAATTTGGAGAAATAAAGCTGAATAATTTATTTGTAAATTTGATACATGGAAGCATTATTGC
>JBDTLW010000349.1:0-3773 GCA_039934575.1 Parafilimonas sp.
GCTCATGAATTGTGTGCCGTTTATTAATGCAAGCCCTTCTTTACTTTGAAGATGAATGGCCTGCCAGTTAAAATGTTTTAATGCTTCTTCAGATGACATGCGCTCAAACGCATTACCCTTTTTTACATCCACATCACCTAAACCAATCAATGGTAAACTTAAATGACTTAAAGGAGCCAAATCACCGGAAGCTCCTAATGAACCCTGCGTATAAATTACTGGCAACACATCATTATTATACATATCCATCAATCGCTTCACCGTTTCAATTTGCACACCGCTGTAGCCATAACTAAGCGATTTTATTTTCAGCATCAGCATCAGCTTTACAATATCTGCAGGCACTTCATCTCCCATGCCGCATGCATGTGATGTAAGAAGGTTGTATTGCAATTGTTCAATTTGGTCATTATTGATTTTTACATTTTGCAAAAAACCAAAACCTGTATTGATACCATAAAATAATTCATCTGAATGAGCTAATTTTTGATCTAAATATTTACGGCATTTAATGATGCGGTCATGTGCATCAAATGTTATTGATATTTTCTGATGGAAATGTAAGAGGTTTTTTACCTGGTCAAAATCAAGCCAGTTTTTATCAAGAGGAAGATAATTATAACTCATAGCAATTAATCGTTAGAGATGTGCATCAATTCTTTCAAACAAATTTTTATTTTTTATTCCTGCTTCAATTGCGGTCAATGATTGCAGGATTTTTTTGCTGGTGCTTGATTCTTCAACCAATTCTTCCATGGCTTTTTCAAGCGCATTCCAAACAGGTTTTATTTTTTGAAGGAGCTTTTCGCCTTTAGCTGTAAATGTAATTGCTTTATGGCGGGCATCTTTTTTTGAAACTACAGATCGAATTAAACCTTTTTGCTGCAGGTTGCTAATTAGCTGGCTTATGGCTGAATGCGAGACATTGAGTTCATCAGCAATTTCTTTAATTGAAATTTCTTTTTTTTGAGAAAGAATATAAAACACAGGAAACCATGAAGCGTCGAATGATATTTTATGATCTTTATAAGTGCGGTTTACATCGTTAATAAATGTATCGCCTAATCTTTTTAATCGGCTTCCAAAAACAAGGAAACCGAGATCTTTGTAAAAGTTCATTCAACAAATATATAAGCACTTATATAATTTTTCAAATTTATATAAGCGCTTATACAAATGAGGTGTTTATTATGGGCAACTAGTCCATTCAATACCAGACACAATAGCAATTTTGGTGGAAGACCCGTTATTGCAAATTATATTATTGCTGGTATAAGTAGGATAGGTTTCATACACCCTGATATTCACGTCAGTATTATCGCCCAAAGTATTGTTCTTAACCTGAAATGTGGTGCTGTCGGCAGGATTGGTATTACGCGTGTCTATCATAATGCTTGCCATGCCGGGAACAGAAAATCCTCCAAGAATTCCGCTGTTCTTAACGATATTATTTTCGATAGTAACTAAACCGGCACCCAGTGATGATATACCCATGGTGTAAGTATTTATAATAGTATTATCATGAATATTTGCCTGAGAATATCCGCCCAGGCTTATTCCCGAGCCTTGCCCGTTAGAAACATATTCAAAACCGCAATTTGTAATTGTGTTATTATATATTTCGTTATCGCCCTGAGATGCACAGGAAAGTTGAATGCCACTTCTATACGTGCTGTCTATGATCATATTATATACTTTGATACCTGCAAGACGTAATGGTTTTGGATAGATTATTTGACCATTACAATTAATAGCCCTGGTGCCATTTGGGTCAGTACTGCCAAGATACATGGCTTCCTGGTTTGCTTTTTTAATACGGCAATCATGAATTTTTATATGATTAATGGTCCAGTTTGGGTATTGAAGGCTATCTACGCAGGACGCTTCCTGTTTAACCCAAAAGCCATACGTTTTATTATAGATATCTACATTTGAAACGGTAATATGAGATGAGCGCCCTGTAATGGTAATGCCAACCCCATCATTTGCCGGAACTGAAATTCTAAAACCATAATTATCTGATGAGCCTCTCCCCAGCAGTCTAATGTATCTGCAATTAGTAAAAGAAAAACCACTGCTTAATTGCACCTGTGAGCCCTGGTTTAAAAGTACAACAGAATTTTTTGCGTTTCCGCAAATTCCATCAAGTGTGCAATAGCTCCATGTTCCTGTTAAAACAAGCGTATCTCCGGGGCTATAAGAAAAATTATTATTGCTAATATATGCGCCTCCATCGCCACCTTGTTTTAAAATAATCCGTTTATGTCCAGGAGTGTTTCTTGCTTCAGACACATCATTGTCTTGAATTTTTACAGGGGTTTGTTCAGTTTTTGTACAGGCACAAAAAGCCACTAAGAAAAAAATCTGGAATTTTCTCATTGTTATTGATTTTGTTATTAAGTAGTCCACAAAGTTTTAGGTATGTGTATAGGATTTCACAATGCGCGGAAGTTGTCAAAAAATGTTCCTAAAACGGGAAATAGCATCTATTAACAAATCTTTTGCGAAACAAACAGTTGTTATTAAAAACAACAGGTACAGCGCACGAATTTGTTAGTGTATTCAGGCTGTAGCTACTGCCGGAGATTGTACAGTATTTTCTTTAAGTTCAGGTTTTTCATGTTTCTTTTTGTAGGTAAAAAGAAACCATCCAAAACTTTTATATATAAACAGATTGTAAAAGATAACAGGAAGAATTGAGCCCCCAATGATACATGAAAAGAGTATTACGAAAATATTATCAACGCCTAAAACATGAATAAGAAAAGTTCTTATAAATGCTGCAATCATTACATGCATTACATATATATACAAAGAATGATAACCCAGAATACGCAACCATGATAATATATTCAGGCGTTGTAATATAAAAGAAAGTGCGAGCATCGTAAAGCAACCTGTAAGAGCAATTATTAAAAACTCAGCACGCATTAATTCAGTGGTTTGATAATACATATTGTTTGCTAAATAATACATTTGAGCTGCAATAAAAAATGGTATGGCAAACAATAGTGTAAGGGGATTTTTGAAAAATTTCTGCACTTTTTCATGAAAAAATAATTGAGAGATAGTATCTCCAATTGCAAAAAATATATAGAACTCCATCCAGTCAGAAATCATACTTATATTTTGCAGGTAAGGCGATAAAAAATAAAACCCAAGGGCAATCATGATCAACACCCACCATTTTTGACTTATATACTTTTTTATCAGCACATAAATTACAGCAGCATTAAATAAAGCCGGTAAATACCAGAATTGATCAAGATTACGGGGTTGATAAAATATATATGTATAATCAATCACTCCGCGGTTAGAATTTGTAAAGTCTGATAAAAAGATTTGTAATGTTATTTGTATAAATACCCAGATAAAATATGGATATATCAAAGTTTCAAACTTAGAACTTATGTATTGCTTTACAGATCTTTTTCTTAAACTTAAGCTGGCAAAAATGCCTGAGAGCATAAAGAATAACGGCATACGAAAACTAAAAAAAACCATGTTGGCATTTTCCAGATAATCAGGAGTAGGTTGACCACTGGCATGTATGCCTAATAATGAATGCCTGTAAACAACCAAAACAATAGCAATGCCTTTTAAATAATCAACCCAATATAGCCGGCTTTTTTTAAGTGCAGGTAAATTAAATGCTTTAGAGAAGAAGCCATTTATTTTGTTTTGCTCACTGCTCATTAGATATTGTTTTTAATATGGCAGTTGAATCTGCAACAGGTGATAAAGCCTGTACAGTTTTTTTTTGCATCTTTCTT
>JBDTLW010000350.1:0-3769 GCA_039934575.1 Parafilimonas sp.
AAAAGGAAAGAGAATTATAGAAAGCAATACAATTAAAACATCAAGGCAAACCAGCAATAGTATCATTTGCCACCATCCGGTTTGCAATGCATCACTAAAAGATTTGGAAGAAATTTTTCCGAGCAATAAAAGTTGTGGTACAACAATGGGAAATCCCATGATAGCCATCAGGGCAGATTGCTGTTGTGCCTTTGCCGCAATGGCCGCCAGAAAAGTAAATACCAAACTTAAGCCCGCACCGCCGAGAAAGCTTATCAATAAAAATTCATAAAAATAAATAACGGGGTTTCCAAGCAATAAAATAAATACCAGGAATGTAAGAAAGCTCATAACAAGCATCAGAAAAACATTAAAAATTATTTTAGCAATTATATAATTGCCTGCACCAGAAATAGTGTAATAATATAGCATGCGCCCTTTGCTGTCTTGCAAAAAACTTTTTGCAACAGCATTTACAGAAACAAATAACTGCACTATCCAAAATAAAGAATTCCAGGTTTCATCTTCAGGTCTGCCTGTTGATAAATACACGATAAATACAGTAGAAACTACATACAGTAACACTCCATAAAATGTATATTGCTGGCGCGTTTCAAGCAAAATATCTTTTTTAACAAGAGCTGATATTTGCTGTACAGAATATTTCTTCATTAATACAAATATATTCTGCAAATGTTTGTATAAGCAGATGTTTGCAAGTTGGCACATTTAAGCTTAGAGCTTATATTTGCGGCTCAAATTTTAGCTGTGCCGGTAAAATTTACAAAAGAAACATATTTATATTGGTATGAATTAATGCAACTCATCCGTCAATTTGAGCTTAAAGCAGAAGAGATGTATAAGATGGCGGGCAAGATTCGTGGCTTTTTTCATGCTTACATAGGACAGGAGGCCATTGCTGCCGGTTGCATGACAGCTACAAAACAAGAAGATATTTTTATAACAGCCTATCGTGATCATGGTCTTGCATTAGCTAAAGGTGCCAGTGCAAATGCCTGCATGGCTGAGTTATATGGCAAAGCAACCGGTCTTGCAAAAGGCAAGGGTGGCAGTATGCATTTCTTTAGTAAAGAACATTTTTTTTATGGCGGACATGGAATAGTGGGCGGACAAATTGGTGTAGGCGCGGGAATAGCCTTTGCTGAAGATTATAAAGGCACAGACAATGTAGTACTTTGTTTTTTTGGTGATGGGGCTGCACGGCAGGGTGTTTTGCATGAAACATTTAATCTTGCCATGTTATGGAAAATACCTGTTGTTTTTATTTGCGAAAATAATCATTACGCTATGGGTACTTCTATAGAGCGCACATCCAACGTAGTTGATATTTATAAGCTTGCTGATGCTTATGAAATGCCTGGCGATAAAGTGGACGGCATGAGTGCAGAAGCAGTACATGATGCCATTACCAGAGCAGTAAAAAGAGCAAGGGAAAAAGGCGGACCAACTTTGCTTGAAATGAAAACCTATCGCTATAAAGGACATTCCATTTCAGATCCCGGAAAATACAGGACCAAAGATGAGCTTGAAGAATATAAAGGCAAAGACCCGATAACACTTCTTTTAAAAACAATTAAAGACAATAAGCTCGCCAGTGATGATGAGATAAAAACGATTGATGAACGCATTTCCAAAGTAGTTGAAGAATCAGTAAAATTTGCTGAAGAAAGCCCATGGCCGAATGACGATGAAATTCTGAAAGATGTTTATACAGATAAAAACTATCCTTTTATAGTTGATTAATAATTTGCAATTTTAATTTTAATATTCAATTTAATTTATGGCTGACAAGCATGCGCACGAAGTAAAAAATGATGATGTTGTTTTAAAAGCAAAAAATTTCTGGGCAGCATATCAAAAACCTCTTCTTACTGTAATTATAGTGATAGCAGTAATAGTTGGCGGGTGGTATGCATATAAAAATTATGTTGTTGCCCCAAAAGAAACAGAAGCAGAAAATGCAATGTGGAAAGCAGAACAATATTTCCGCGAAGACTCTTTAAACCTTGCATTGAACGGTGATAAGTTTAACCGCGGTTTTTTATATGTTATTAATAATTATGGTTCAACAAAAGCAGGAAATCTTGCAAAATATTACGCAGGTGTTTGCTATTTAAGAACAGGAAATTTTACTAAAGCTGCAGATAACCTTAAAGACTTCAGCACATCTGCCAAACAAATACAAATGATGGCTTATGGTGCGCTTGGAGATGCTTACGGTGAGCTTAATAAAAATGATGATGCTGTAAACTATTACAAGAAAGCCGCAAATGAATTTCCTGATGATGTGGCTATGAGCAGTGAATATTTATTTCGTGCTGCATTAAAGCTTGAAGTACTGGGTAAAAACAACGAAGCACTGGATCTATATAAACAATTAAAAGAAAAATATCCAAACACAGAAAGAGGTTTTTCCGCAGATAAATATATTTATCGTTTAAGTATAATTCCAAATGATTTCAGCACTAAATAATGGCTTCAAAAGGAAATAAAACATTACACAAAGGCATCCCCAAAATAAAGGATGCCTTTGTGATTATTGTAAAAACAGAATGGAACAAACACATAGTTGATAAGCTTGAGGCAGGCGCTATAAATATCTTTAAACAACAAATAATTTCATATAAAACATTGGTTGTTCCCGGCGCTGTTGAAATACCTTTTGCTATAAAAACGTATGCGGAAAGCAGCCTCAAAGAAGCAGATGCATTTATTACTTTGGGCACAGTTATTAAAGGTGATACACCGCATTTTGATTATGTGTGCAAAACAATTACAGATGGCGTTCTTTCATTAAACATGCTATTGGATGTACCAACTATTCTTGGGGTGCTTACTGTAAATGATGAACAACAAGCATTAGATCGTGCAGGCGGAGTGCATGGAAATAAAGGTGAGGAAGCTGCGCTAACTGCAATTAAAATGATTGCACTAAACAGGAAATTAAAAAAATAATTCTTTTCAGCTTTTGGGCATGAACGTACAAATTTTTATACCATGTTTTATTGATCAGTTATATCCTTCTGTGGGGTTTAACATGGTAAAAGTTTTGGAAAAAGCAGGCTGTACCGTTTCTTATAATACCAATCAAACATGCTGCGGACAACCGGCTTTTAATGCAGGATTTTGGGGTGAAGCAAAAGATGTTTGTAAAAAATTTATAAAAGATTTTAGCGGCAATGATTATATAGTTGCACCCAGTGCAAGTTGTGTTGGCTTTGTAAAAAATTATTATGAAAAATTGTTTGAAAATTCTTCACAGCTTGCAGAAATAAGAAAACTACGGACACGCATTTGCGAGCTGAGTGATTTTTTAGTAAACGTTTTACAATTTACAGATTTTAATGCAAGCTTAAACGCAACAGCAACATATCATGATAGCTGCGCGGCTTTGCGTGAATGCAATCTTAAACAAGAACCACGCATTCTTCTTAATAAGGTAAAAGGTTTGCAATTAATTGAAATGAATGATGTGGAAACCTGTTGCGGTTTTGGCGGAACATTTGCCGTAAAATTTGAACCCATCAGTATTGCAATGGCAGATCAGAAAATTACAAATGCAGAAGAAACAAAAGCTGAATACATTATCAGTACAGATATGAGTTGTTTAATGCATATTGATGGCGTTATAAAGCATAAAGCTGCTGATATAAAAGTTTTACATCTTGCAGATGTGTTGGCTAATTTTTAATTTCAGAAATTTGCTAAGTGAAATATCAAACCGGCGACGAAATAATTATTTTACATACAAAAGAAGAAGGAAAGATCA
>JBDTLW010000351.1:0-3759 GCA_039934575.1 Parafilimonas sp.
TATTGCAGCTTTCCCATTGTAATTAATATCTTTTAATGCTTTTGCAATAGCATTAAAATCTGTTACACCTTCACCAACATATTCTGTCCATCGTCTATTTGCATATTGATCACGGATGTGCATATACACAATTTTATCTGAGTATGTTTTAATAAACCAAACCGGATCAACACCTGCACGCACCAGCCAATTGAGATCAGGCCCTAATTTTATATCCGGAATTCTTTTTAATGTGCCTTTCAGATCATGCAAATTATTCTCTACTTCAAATGTATGATTATGCAAATTTGGATTGATCGTATTTTTATCACACACTGCTAAAATCTTTTTTAATAATTCAGCCTGCGCATCTAATTCATCTTCTGTTTTTGTATGCCCTGCATTGCCAACAGTTAAACCAATCATCGTGCCGCCAATTGAATGTAAACGTTCCGTTACCAATTCAATATCATCTAAAATTTTTTGCTGCTGATCTTTATCCCACATATCAGCATTATAAGAAGTGCCGGTTACAGGTAAATTATATTTATGAATAAGATCATTGAACCTGCTTACTGCATCATCATGCCTTAATAAAATTTCCATTATTTCTACGCCTGCTATTCCTGCATATTTTAAATCGCTGAACACATCTTCAAGTATCGGCGTACAATCCCAGCTTGGCGGATAGCGGCTTGCATACACCCAAAGATGTGCGTACACAGGAATATTGTTTTCAAATAGATTTTTATGAATACCTGGCATCAATAACCCGCCTGTAAATGCAGATGTTGTTTTAATAAAATGACGACGTGATGGCATGATTTAAATATATGATTAATTTCAAGCAACCCCTTCGGTAAATTAATTTTCTTTATTGAAAAGTTTCCTTCACAGATTTGTCCGAAAGCTAAAAATTTTCGTGGTGATAGAGTACAATGTAAATTATTTTTATCTTACATCCGATGATACCGCACAATCACAGACAAACACTCGAGGCAGAAAGAGATGATGTGGGGGAAAAAATCAAATTATGAAAAATCTGCTTTTACTTCTTTTTATCCTAAAAATATCTTCCAGCCAATCATTGGCACAACAAATCACTGATACTTGTTGCATTTTAAAAAAAGAAGAACTCATTGGTATCTGGCAACGTAATGATAGTTTGATTGGCAGTGGATTAAATCAAAACTTTCAATTCTTTAAAGATGATTCTTTTGTTCTGAATGTAGGAAGTGATGATGAAGACTTAAGAGATATAATTCAATTAAAAGGTAAATATCGAATCAGTAAAAACGAATTGTTTTTTACCGTTAATTCAAAGACAATTATTGATGGGCCGATTGAAATTGCTGATGCAGGAATAAGTTTAAATATTTTCACAATTAAAAAAGAAAAGTTAGTAGAAGTTAAAGAGCCAAAAGCTCAGGAGATATCTGATCCCTGTTTTATTACTTTAATATCAAATAAGCATATAAAAATCAATAATGAAATTTATTACAAAGTAAAATAATAGTTGAGTAGTGCCGAATGGTTACTCCTTTTCTTTTCTTTACTGAAAAGCTCCTTAATAGATTTGTGTGTAAGTATAACCAAATACAAATAAACTTTCTTTTAACTGCATACAGCCCCAAGCATTTTGTTGAAATTATCATGCTGCATCACCAACATATCAAGCTCGTTAAGAATATTCAGATAAGTAAGCCGGTATGCCTTTACGATAGATGCTTCACTCATCCAATGGTGATTGTTGCGTGTAATAACAATTGTATTACCAAGCTCTTCTTTATGTGCATACGGCATTACCATTGCAGAACACTTTGACTGTTCAAAACTTAAAATGGCAATAGAACGGATATTTTCTCCGCAATGGCTGAATTCGATGATTTTGGTCATAGCAAATCGTTTATGCTTTTTGGCAAGCAGTTTTGGGTAAATTGAAAATGGAGATAAAAAGTTTGGGTATTAGCCATTTAAAAAGCTTTTACATCTATACGATAGTTATGAAAAAAAAGTATTTCCTAAAACAACAAAACAATAGCCGCATAAGCTACTTTGTTTAATTGAAATAAGTTTTGTTTGTTGTACTGCCGTTCTTTTTCGATTGAAGATTTTGCATAATCTTTTGGATATTTAATATATACAGCAGCCTTTGAATACTTACAATAAAAATTATATCTTAAAAAAGCGGAACAGTTATTTTACTGCAATTGAAAGGAAGAAGAGTATAAGGAATTTTTACCAGGGTGTATAAAAAAAGAAAGCAACAGAAATTACTTACTAACCCTGTTGCTTCTTTAAACAAAACCGAAGTTTTGTTTGTTTTGATCTTGAGCCGAAGCCCTCAATCGTTTGATTTTTTGAACGTGGCTTTTCATCATTTAATTCAGGACCGAAATCCTCAACCTTATAATTACTTGTCGTGTTCGCAAATCTGTAAAACTTTTAATTTCCACTACTGTCTTGCTGCAACCACCACCGAGATGCTGGTCAGTACAAGCAGCAGCATTAACTTCAATCTTACTTTGTAAAAGTACTATTTACCTATATCACTTTCCAAATTTTTTTGCCTTCTTTTATGCACGCTTTTTAAACTGCAAATGCAGCTTAAATATGAGTTTATAAACATATTTTTGGCGGATATAAACATTATTAAAGAAATTGCTTTTTTATCAATTTAAAATATAAGTATTATGGTACGTATTGCTATGCTTGGCTCAGGCTTTATTGGGCGCTTTTATGCTGATTCTTTACAAGGTTATCGCAGTAAAGATAAAATTGTAAGTATCTATTCAAGAAAGAAAGAAAATGCAAAAATATTTGCAGAAGATTATAACTGCGAACAGTTTACAACCAACATGGAGGAAGCTATTGCAAACCCGAATGTTGATATCGTTTGCATCTCACTTCCAAACAACTTACATGAAGAAGCCGTAATGCTTTGCTGCAAGCATAAGAAAGCAGTTATTACTACAAAACCCTTGGGCAGAAATGCAACTGAAGCGCACCGCATGTTGAAGGCTGTTGAAGAGGCAGGTATATTTAATGGTTATCTTGAAGACCTTGTTTATACACCTAAATTTTTAAAGGCACATGAGAGTGTAAAGAACGGAGCATTGGGCAGAATTTTATGGGCAAAATCAAGAGAAACACATCCTGGTCCGCACAGTGAATGGTTTTGGAATATTGAACTTGCCGGTGGCGGTTGCATTTTAGATTTAGGTTGTCATTGCGTTGAAATTACACGCAGTTATATTGGTAAAGATATTAAACCAATAGAAGTAATGTGCTGGGCAGATACACAGGTAAAACCTATTGATGCGGAAGACCATGGCATTGCCTTAATAAAATACGAAAACGGGGCTATTGCACAGTTTGAAGTAAGCTGGACTTTTCGCGGCGGACTTGATTTGCGTGATGAAGTAATGGGAACTGAAGGCACCATTTGGATAAACAATTTTTTACGTACAGGTTTTGAAATGTTCATCACAGGAAAGAGTACAAATTATGTGGCGGAAAAAGCGGAAAGCAACAGTGGCTGGTTATTTCCCGTGGGTGATGAATTGAACGAGTTGGGCTATAACCACATGTTTATGGACATGTTTAATGCGTATGAAAATAACAGATCACCAAAAGAAACTTTTTATGATGGGTATGTGGTAAATGCCATTCTTGATGCTGCATATAAATCTGCTAAAACAAAACTTTGGGAACCCGTGCAGCTCGATGTTTGGAGAGGAAAAACAGGTTTATCAAAAGAAAGCCATCTTACAGAATATG
>JBDTLW010000352.1:0-3758 GCA_039934575.1 Parafilimonas sp.
CGTTTCAGCTTAAATCAATCAACAAAAAAATTATTAAGCAATATTGATTCAACGGTAAATATCACTGTTTTTCTTACGGGTGATCTGCCGGCTGATTATAAAAAATTAAGCATTGCTGCAAACGACTTGTTGTCTGAATTCAGAGACATCAGCCATAACAATATTCGTTTTCATTTCGAAAAACCTGAATATAAATTTTCGGACAGCATAAATATTTTACAGGATGATTCTACAATTATTACTGTTGCAAAAAAGGATTTAGGTGAACAAAGATTAGAATCTCTTAAAGATAGTTTTCAAAATGTTTTGTATGATAGTTTACAGCGATTAGGTGTTGTATTTGAACAAAACAATGATGTTTCATCAACCAATGAAAAAGCAACACAGCAATTAATAATTCCTTCGGCAATTGTTGAGTATGGAGATTATAAACCCGTTGCTGTTGACCTGCGCAGCAGCCGCACTGTGTTTAAAAATTATAATGTGGTGAATGATGAGCCGCAGGAAGATAAAGAAGCAACACTGAATGCAGCCGAGGCTTTGCTGGAATATAAGTTCGCAAATGCTATTGATAAACTCACCAGAAAAAATATTCCAACTATTGCCTATTGTTTGGGTAATGGCGAAGCGCCGCCGCAGCAGGTAAATGACCTGATTAAAAGTCTAACATCTGATTATCGTTTTGGTCCGGTTGATCTTAGAGCATCATATATAAACCCTGATATTGTAAATGCATTATTAATTGTAAAACCCACAAAGCCTTTTACGGATGAAGACAAATTAAAACTTGATCAGTATGTAATGCACGGCGGAAAAATTATTTGGTGCATTGATAAATTATATGCAGAGTTGGATAGCTTAATGCGCAGCCAGGCAGACTTTGTTGCCTTTGACCGCAACTTAAATCTTGATGATATTTTATTCAGGTATGGTGTAAGAATAAACGGCAATCTGGTACAGGATTTAAACTGCAGTAAAATTCCGTTGGTAACAGGATATAATGCAGATGGCAGCCCGCGTATGCAACGTTTTCCCTGGCCGTATTATCCATTTCTTTCTTCACCAAATAATAATATTATTTCTAAAAATTTAGACAGGGTCTTATCAATCTTTCCATCAAGTATTGATACAATAAAAGCACCCGGAATTAAGAAGACTATTTTGCTTGCAACCGATACATCAAGCCGCTTAATAAGTTCGCCGGCAATTGTAAGTCTTAATAAAATTATGGATGATATCAGCACCCAAAATTTCGGTTCTTATAATGAACATTATATTCCGGTTGCTGTTTTGCTTGAAGGGAAATTTAATTCTTTGTATGCAAACAGGCTAACCCAAAATATAAAAGATTCTGTAAACAAAGCATTGGGAAAACCTTTTGCAGCAAGTAATGCAGAAGCAACGGCGCAAATTGTTATGAGCGATGCTGACATTGTAACCAATGCAATAAGCGAAACAAGCGGACCGTTGCCGATGGGAGAGTTGCCTTTTGAAAATTATCGTTTTGCCAATCGTGAATTCTTTTTGAATTGCGTTGATTATTTAACCAGCACAAGCGGAATATTTGAAAGCCGCAATAAAGATTTTACGCTGCGTCTTTTAGATAAAAAGAAAGTAGCCGATCAAAAATTAAACTGGCAACTTATAAATATTGTAATCCCCATTGCCATAATAATTTTATTTGGTTTAATATATCAATGGAGAAGAAAGAACAGATTTGGAATGTAATATTGCAAACTCATGTCAAAAGAAATAATTTCCTATATTGTATTTGGAGTTGTATTACTGCTGGCGCTTATTTTTGATCTTGGCTTATTAAGCAAAAAGGATAAAGAAATAACTATAAAAAAAGCGCTGCAGCAAACCATATTCTGGGTACTGCTTGCGCTTGGCTATTTTGCTTTTTTATGGGTTGAAGATGGCAGTAAAACTGCACTGGAATACATCAGCGCATATTTAATGGAATGGAGTTTAAGCATTGATAATATTTTTGTTTTCATTCTTATTTTCTCATCGTTTTCTGTAAAAGAAAAATATATTTCCCGCGTTTTGCTTATTGGCATTTTAATGGCAATTGTGTTGCGCGTTATTTTTATAACTGTTGGTGTAGCGCTGGTTGACCGCTTTGAATGGATATTATATATTTTCGGAGTATTTCTTGTTTACACAGGTTTTAAAATGTTTACCGCAAATGAGGATGAACAATTTGATCCTGAAACATCTAAAGCATACAAATTTGTAAAGAAGATATTTCCGCTTTCCATGAGCGATGGCAATGGAAAATTCCGGATAAAAGAAAACGGTAAACGTGTTTATACAACTTTATTTGTTGTGGTAATGATGCTTGCCAGTATTGATCTTGTTTTTGCATTAGATTCTATCCCCGCAGTGATGGGAATTTCAAGAGACAGGATGGTAATTTATACTTCAAATATTTTTGCCGTGCTGGGTTTGCGCAGTTTATTTTTTTTATTAAAAGGTGCCGTAGCTAAATTTGAATATCTGCAGCAGGGCATTGCAATTGTTTTAATTTTTATAGGGCTTAAAATGCTGGGTGCGCATTGGGTTGATGAATGGTTTGATACAAACACACAGGTATTTATTTCGCTTGGTGTAATTATAGTTTGCATTACAGTTTCCATCCTCGTTTCTTTAAGAAAAAATAACCGTCAACAAATGGTTGAATAATTTTCATTAATATTTTTTTGTTCTAATTGGTTACAATCTCTCATGAAGAAAATGAAATTTGCGCTATAGCATTGCAATAGTTTGACGCGATAAACTGTTGAGAAATGTATGTTGTTCCCAAACATTATCACATACAAAGAACGATGGTTATTAAGCTGATATTTTTAAACCGTTAATCAATCCCCATAAATTAAAAAATATTTCAAACTTATTTCTGCAGATTTACCTGCAGGAATTGACTGCATGTATTAATTTCAACAAATTACTTCCTTCGGGATACGATGCCTGACATGAACGCTAAAAAGGTTTTCGATTGATGCAAAAATAAATACAGATGCTATCAGTAAAAATACTGATGTTTACGTTGCATCAGTACCTTAACCATCTTACATATATTCATGAAAATCTTTTACAGATTCAAATCCTGTAAATGCTGAAAATTTACATTTGAAATAAAATTGCAATGATGAAAAAAATATGTGCATTAGCAAGTTTTATATTGATGTGCTTTATTGCAATGACGCAGCAAGAAAAACTGCCGGTATTTGTATCAGGAACACAAGGCGATACAAGTTTTCGTATCCCGGCAATTATTAAATCGCCTGATGGCACCCTGCTTGCTTTTTGTGAAGCCCGTGTGCATAGCGCTGCGGATTTTGGGGATGTGAATATTGTATTAAAACGCAGCGCCGATAATGGAAAAACATGGAGCAGCCTGCAAACTGTTGTGGACAACGATACTCTGCAGGCAGGTAACTGTGCACCTGTTGTTGATATGACAGATCCTGCTTATCCGCAAGGAAGAATTTTTTTATTTTATAACACAGGTAATAACCATGAAGGCGAAGTAAGAAAAGGTAATGGCTTGCGAGAAGTTTGGTATAAAACATCAACCGATAACGGAGTTATATGGAGCGATGCAGTTAATATAACCACGCAGGTACACAAACCCAAACAACCGCAAATTAATCCTGCCTATAATTTTCCTGAAGACTGGAGAAGCTTTGCAAACACACCCGGTCATGCCATACAATTAGCACATGATACATACAAGGGAAGAATATATGTGG
>JBDTLW010000353.1:0-3753 GCA_039934575.1 Parafilimonas sp.
TTTGTGCAAAGAGTATTATGGAATAAATCTTGCAATCAATTGTTTTAAATCAACTTCCATGAAAAATACAAATTTTATTTTTATAATATTATTAGTGTTTTCCTGTAAGAAAGATGTGTACGATAAACACTCATACACGACTTTAAGTGCTGTACAAGTTTCGAATGCAATGCTCGATAGCAGTCAAACCATGGGCAGGCAATTTATTATTTCGTTGCCAACCGGTGATTTTACTTACCCGGTATCAAAAGCCTTGCTTTGGTTGCCTAAAAATTATCTTACTACAAAAAAGAAATATCCACTTATTATAAATCTGTACGGGCAAGGACAATGCGGCTACAACTTGCATAATCTGATTATAGGACATACCATGAGTGAGCTTATTGCAGAAGGGTTCGATCCTAAGGCAAAAAATCCTGTAGATGGCAAAAACTACCAGTTTATGGTTTTCAGTCCGCAGTGTCCTGCCCGCTGGGGATGGAGTGCACCGCAAATAAAAGTTATGTTGCAAATTCTGGAAGATAGTTTTCGGGTTGATAAAAAAAGAATTTATTTAACCGGCTTCTCAAGTGGCGGATGGGGTTTGTGGAGTTGTATAACTGATGATACAACCTTGTGTTCCAAGTTTGCTGCAATAAGCCCAATGAGTTCTGCACCGGGAGACCACCCTGATCAGCTCACAAACGTTGGAAAATATGGAATTGCCTGTTGGAATATGTGCGGGGATTTAGATGCGGATTATGCGGTTGCAGTGAATTATACTGATACAATTAATGCACACAATCCCCCGATACCTGCTAAATTAGAAACGCTACAAGGTGTGCGGCATGTGGCGTGGGTTTACGGATACAACCCAGCATGGCGCTCTGAAGGAAAGAATTTATATGAGTGGCTTATACAATATCATAAATAAATTCATCTTTCCCAATGTCTCTTGTTTAGATTTTGTGTGTGGAAAGCACATTGCGGTTTCATGTAAGCAATCTCGTTAAATCAATATCTCTTAGCTCCATAAAGTTTGTAACAGCATAAATTCCTTACACACTTTCAATATAATTTTTGTTGAGTTATGTTCATATTGTTAGGGTAATTTAATTAACTAATTGCCTTTGCATGAATTTTCCTCATTACCTCTTAATAAAGTTACATTTGTATTAAAGAAAAATTCCATCATTTTCATGAAACAAATACTATTATTCACTTCAATTTTTTTCAGTCTTATTATCCATGCGCAGCAAGGAAAATTATCTCATTCTTTTATTGAAAATTTCAACGATTCTGTTTTACATAATTTCAGGTATGGCTCTACCGGAAATAAAGCTGCTTTCAAATGGCAATCCGGGGTTACTTCCAAAACAGAACCTGGCTCCAAAGTGCTATTGTTTAAAATAGATCCCAGGGATAGTGCGGGCGCAGGTCGTGGTCCTGAAATTATATCGAATGACTTTACTTATTTTGGTACTTATTCTGCCCGGATAAAAGTTCCTGATGTAAGAGATGTTCAACCAAATGCAGGCGCTGTTGTTGGTTATTTTACTTACTTTATGGATAGTGTATATGGGCTTAGCGAGATAGATTTTGAATGGCTGGTTGCTGACCCTTCTATCATTTACATAGGCACCTGGACTGGAGACAGAGGTAAACTTAAAAGAATTGGACGAACCATAAATTTAGCTAAGGGAATTATTTACAATACGATTTATAAAGAAGGTTATAATGGAAAACCTGATTCCCTAACCGGTGCTCAAAATCAACCAGAAACAATTGAGGCTGTTGATAATTATGATGCCTCATCCCAATTTTATACTTACGGATTTGACTGGTATCATGATCGTCTTACGTGGTGGATGATTCACCCGGTGACAGGTAAGAAAATAGTTTTGTGGGATTACCAGGGATCTCAAAGAGGCATACCTCAACATCAATCGTATTACCGGATAAACTTCTGGCATACGAACGAATGGGGAGTTGAAACCAATCTTAACGCAATTGAGAAACCATTGCATCCTTATGAACTGGAAGTTGATTGGATGTCGTATGATCCGTTGAATAAGTGATTGACTTTGTATTTCAATAAAGGAGCCGATTTAATTTTCTTTATTCTATGCAGAGACTATGCCGAACACACTGAACATTTGCTTTTATACCGATTATACATATTCTATAGTCCAATTCCGCTTACGCTAAATTGTACTATGAATCTGTTATATCGGCATTATACCATAAGATTCATTGGACTAAATTAAAAATACACTTGGGTATTACATTCTGCGGCGAGCTTGGATTTTAAACTTCGTTTGTTGTATTGCTGAAGGCTGAATAAAAATTGCAAACTTAAATATTGATGCAGCGAATTTGCAAACACCGCCGAGACACCCGAACACTTCGCCGAGCTGGCGCCCTTACTCACACACATTGCTTTGCGAAAGAGATTACGGAAAAGAAAATGTAATGTAGAAAAGTCGTGACTGATTTGAATGGTTTGTTCGAGTTGGCTTTTCCTAAATTAAGCATGTTGCGTTACAACGCAGGGTCTCATCCTGCACACAAGGCTTTGCTATGAAGACCCTGCTGCGACAGAATTTTACTATGGCACAAGTACACTTAGCTGCCATGCCCGGGTTGCATACTTGCGCCAGTAATACGTTTATAATTTACATACCTGGACTAATTGAGGTATAAATGCCCAAGCTTTATTTTGATGCTGTTTGTTTGTCATCAGCTTTTTCATTGGCTTTGGAAATCAGCAAGGCTTTTAATTCATTAATTTGTTTTTGCAAATTTTCATTTTGGTTTTTCAGTTCATCAATCATTTGTTGCTGTTCCTGAACAGACTTGATGATCAAAGGAGTTACCCTTCCATAATCAACCATCCACGGATTTTTCTCTGCCGGTTCATTATTATCTCTTGGTTTGCTTACTGCTTGCGGAAATATCTCGTAAAGCTCCTGCGCCATAAAACCTGTTTGCACATTTTTATTTGGATCTGATTTAAAGGTGTAATCGTAAATGTTTATTTTCATTAAATCTGATAATCCTTTTTGCGATGTGCCGATAATATTTTTTAAGCGCTTGTCGGAAACGCTGCCATAGTTAACACTATTGCCACCGACTTGATATATGCCTCCGCAAAAGGTTGCATCTGGTCTATAAAATATAATAAAATATGCTCCGTTAGCTGTTGTATTGGTATTGGAACCTGCTGTAATTTCCAAACCATGAGAAAAATTTGTATTACCTGTATTTTCAATATGAGCAGCAATAGAACCTGAACTGGTAACAAAGAGATCAGACATATTTACCCGCGCTAAATCTGAAGACCCTGAAGCCTTCAAATGCAAAAAATCTCCGGTACCTGCAACTGATAGTTTATTTGCAGGAGTTAAAGTGCCAATACCCACATTGCCGTTTTGGAGAATGGTCATGGCAGCAGTGTAGGGTATTGTCGTTCCTGCAATACCACTGGGAGCGGTATTAAAATCGAATCCCCCACCTCTGAAACTAACCATAGACGAAAAATCACTTATAGTATATCGGTACCGGTCAGTGGTATCTGTAAAAGTTAATCCGTAACCTATGGAGCCATAGTTGGCACCGCTTCTGCCTACACTTACTCCGGGTGAACCGCCCGCTCTGATAAAGTAACTGTTATATGCTGTAATGCCACCGGCAACATCAAGTTTAGAAGCTGGCGCTCCGGTTCCAATACCCACATTTCCTCCTGCCGTAACAGTTATACGAACATTGTTCTTT
>JBDTLW010000354.1:0-3751 GCA_039934575.1 Parafilimonas sp.
TGGCAGGAGGAGATAGTATAGAAGACCTGATAAAAGAATTTCCTGATTTAGAGAAGGAAGATTTTCAGGCATGCCTGCAATATGCACTTTTAAATATGAAACATAAATATGCAGAAATAAAAGCAGCATGAAGTTTTTATTGGATGCACAACTTCCGCCTTCTCTAAAACAACTTTTTACAAATAAAGGCTATGATTGCATCCATACACCTGACCTTGAGCAGGGCAATGATACTCCCGATAAAACAATCAATAAAATTTCTGTTGAAGAACAAAGAATATTAATCACCTAGGATAGTGATTTCTTTGACAGCTTTATTATTAAAAACGAACCTTACAAATTAATACTTGTTAAGCTTGGGAATACTTCAAAAAAAGAATTGATAGATTTTTTCCGCGTTCGGTTCACAGAGATTATTGAGAAAATAAAAATTGAAAATATGATTCTTCTTAGCAGGGAAGAATAAAAAAAATTCCTGTACGGTTTTGATTAACTTTCATCTCAATTATTCACTCATGTCTCAATTACGCCAGCTCGCTGCTATTATGTTTACCGATATTGTTGTTATACTGCATTGATGGGGCATGATGAAGAAAAGGCGTTCAACATCCTTAATAAAAATCGTGCATTACAAAAACCAATCATTGAACAATTTAATGGACGTTGGATAAAAGAATTGTGTGATGGTGTGATTGAACAACACGACGGTATTTATTTTTCCTTAAACAAAAATTCAAAGTATTGCCTGGGTTAAAAAAAGATTTAAGGATGGATGAAATTATTGCAAAACTGGGATTGCCGGAGTGAGTGAAATACATTGTATTTGGTATCCAACGATATTTTAAAATCAGGTTTTTTCCTAAAGCGATAAGATAATAATATACAACACAGGAAGCATGAAAAGTATTTTGAACGAAGAAGATTATACAGAAATCAAAAACAGAATACAGAAGCTTCCTGCTGCAAGTATCCGGCGCTGGGGTAAAATGGATATGCAGCAAATGCTCATTCATTGTACCATACAATTAAAACTTGCAGTTGGCGAAATCCCTTCTCAAACACAAGGATCATCCTTCATGCGATCAGGGCTGGGTAAATTGATATTATTTTCAAACATGCCTTGGCCAAAAGGAGCAAGCACACCGGCTGAAATGAATGCTGCGTCTGGTAATTTTTTGCTCACCGATATTGAAACAGAAAAAAAAGAACTATTAGATTACCTTGAAAAAGCAAAGGGAAAAGAACAGTTACTGCCACATCCTTTTTTTGGAAACCTCAACCGGAAAGAATGGACAAGACTGATTTACAAACATCTTGATCATCAGACAAAGCAACAAAAACTTCTGTTGAGTTACCTGCAGTTAAAGTAAAAGAGCTTGCAACAATCGAGGGTTCCTGGAATGTTAGTTTCCAAAAAGACCGAGGTGCACCTGCAACAGCAACGTTTGATAAACTCACTTCATACACAGAAAATGCTGATGCCGGAATAAAATATTTTTCAGGAATAGCAACTTATATAAAGACTATTACTGCAGATAAAAGCTGGTTTGCTAAAGATGAAGAATTGTGGTTGAATCTTGGCGACGTAAAAAATCTTGCAGAAGTAATTGTGAATGGAAAATCACTGGGTATTTTATGGAAAAAACCATTCAGGATAAATGTAACAAGTGCAATAAAGCAAGGTGAAAATACAATAGAAATAAAAGTTACAAACCTTTGGGTTAATAGGTTAATTGGTGATGCGCAACCAGATATAAAAAATAAAATCACTTATACAACAATGCCTTTTTATCAAGCCAGTTCAAAGCTGTTGCCTTCGGGCTTAATAGGTCCGGTGCAGGTAATGAGTGTTGACAGAAAATAATCTTATGAACTGAGATAAACAACAAAAGTTCATCAACAAAAAACCTTCTTTAAAATGAAAATGAAATTTATTGCAGCAGTTTCACTGTTACTACTTTTTTGTACAGCAACATTTGCTCAGGAATCAAATCTTAAAGAAGATTATTCTGCTTACTTACCTGAAGTAAGAAATCTGAATAAGATACTTTTTCATTTGCCTCCTGCACCTTCAATATTAACTAAAGAAGGTCTTGAGAAAGCAAGAAGCAGCATGAAGGGTTTCATAAATAATAACACTATTATAAAGCCATCTTTCAAAAATATTCCTGGTACTGGCGGCAATATTCCACTAACTATTTTTAGACCTGATACAATTCGTGCAGTTGTTTTAGATATTCATGGCGGTGGCTGGTGCAATGGCTCACCTGCAAATGATGCGCAACTTAATGATGAGATGGCAAGAGCATGCAAGGTTGCAGTAGTAAGTGTTGATTACAGGCTTGCGCCGGAAAACCCTTTTCCTGATTGTATTTACGATTGTGAGGCGGCGGCTAAATGGTTATTGAATAATTGCAAAGCAGAATTTGGCACAGACAAAATATTTATTTCGGGCCAGTCTGCAGGCAGCCATCTCGCAGCAGTAACCACATTGTATGTTCGTGATTCACTACATGCGATTGATAAAATAAAAGGTGTGAACCTTGTTTATGGTATGTATGACTTTGGGCGTACACCATCGCAAAGGCTTGCAACAGATTCTACTTTTCTTTCAAAAAAAGATATGGCAGATATGATGCAGCTTGTTTTTCCTAATTGGAGTATTCAACAACTTCAACAGCCTCAATATTCTCCTTTGTATGCCGACTTGCATAATTTACCTCCTGCATTATTTACAGTAGGCGCTGTTGATCCGCTGGCAGATGATACTTATTTTATGGAAGCAAGATGGCGAATGGCAGGCAATAAAACTTATCTCGCTGTTTATCCTGAGTCACCGCATGGCATTGATATTCTTCCAACAAAAATGGCAAAGATGGCAAGGACTAAAATGTATGATTGGATAAATGATCTGCTTAAATAATATGCGGAGATGAAGCAGCGCCTCTATATCAGAACACATTTGTAGTTAACTTCGGTATTCAATACTTTTTTTCTTAAACTATTGGTAAGCCATTCAATCACGTAACTGCATGCAATTGAAGCAAGCTGTGCATAGTTCGGAAGTTAGTAACACGTACAGAAATTATGTACTGGCGATGCTGACATTAGTTTACATCTTTAATTTTATTGACCGGCAATTACTTGTTATTCTGCAGGAATCTATAAAAAAAGAATTGCATTTGTCTGATACCGAACTTGGGCTGCTTTCCGGTTTCACATTCGCTATTTTTTATGTTACACTTGGAATTCCTATTGCACGCTTTGCTGATAAAACAAACCGAAAAAATACCGTAGCCATATCTCTTGGTTTATGGAGTATAATGACGGCATGTTCAGGTCTTGCCAAAAATTTTGTTCAACTATTATTAGCCCGCATCGGCGTTGGTGTTGGTGAAGCCGGCGGAAGTCCTCCGGCACATGCGATGATTTCAGATTATTTTCCTCCGAAAAAACGTTCCACTGCATTATCGGTTTATTCAACAGGCATTTATTTCGGTATTCTTATTGGCTTTTTAATGGGAGGATACTTAAATCAGCATCTGGGCTGGCGAATAGCTTTTTTTGCTGTGGGAATTCCTGGTATTCTTTTTTCTTTACTATTTTTTTTAACTGTAAAAGAGCCGCAAAGAGGATCGACAGACGGTAATGCATCACTTGCAAAAGAAGAGCATTCATTTGGTGAAGTAGTCAGGCGATTGTATTCAACCAAAACCTTTGTTTACCTGTGCATGGCTACAGCGTTGCATGT
>JBDTLW010000355.1:0-3751 GCA_039934575.1 Parafilimonas sp.
CATTATGCCAACTATTAATCGCAATCAACTATTTGTTGCAAGTTGTTTAGCACTTTTAGTAACCTCGCTTTCGTTCGGAATTCGTGCCGGTCTTTTAAACACATGGGCGCATGAGTTTGGACTTACTCAGAAAGAAATAGGTATTATAACCAGTACAGCATTCTGGGGTTTTCCGCTCGCCATTGTAATTGGCGGAATGGTGGTTGATGTTATTGGTATGAAGAAACTGCTTATTGCTGCTTTTATATTTCATGCTGCAGGTATTTTTCTTACAATTGTTGCATCGGGATTTTGGCCTTTGTTTATTTCTACGTTGCTAATTGGCATTGGCAATGGAACAGTAGAAGCCGCCTGCAACCCGCTTGTTGCAAGCTTATATCCAAAAAATAAAACAACAAGATTAAATTATTTTCATCTGTGGTTTCCCGGTGGTATTGTTATAGGCACATTAATAGTACGGTTCTTTGGTGTTAACATCCCTGATTCAATTTATTTATCTAACTGGAGATTACTTGTTGGTCTAATGTTTATTCCAACTGCTTTATACGGGTTTTTATTTTTCAAACTTACTTTTCCTGTTACAGAGCGTGTGTCAAGCGGCATCAGCACAGCTACAATGTATAAATCATTATTAAAGCCACTATTTATTGTAATGCTCATACTTATGCTGGGTACTGCCATCACAGAATTATTTACAGGGCAATGGATAGATGTATTGTTGAAAAACGTTACAGACAATGCTATTTTATTACTTACCCTTGAAACCGGGGTTATGGTTTTAGGACGTAGTTTGGCAGAGCCTGTTGTGCATAAACTTTCACCATCAGGCGTACTACTTATGTCAGCAATTTTAGCTTCAGCGGGCTTATATCTTTTAGGACATTCAACAGGCAATATGCTTTTTGTTGGTGCTATAGTATTTGGAATGGGCGTTTGTTATTTCTGGCCCACTATGCTGGGTTTTGTTAGTGAGAATTTGCCTGAAACCGGTGCGGTAGGTATGAACTTCATTGGAGGGGCAGGCATGTTTGCTGTTTCTGTTTATATGATATTTATGGGGGGCTATTATGATAAATTGATTGCCGCACAATTACCTGCCGGCGCCGATGTTGTAGCATATAATTCAGCTGCTGCCGGCACTGATATGGCCAATACTTTAAACAATGCAAAAGCCCTGGCAGGTCCGCATATTATTAATACAACGCTTACAATACCTTTAATATTAATTGTGGCATTTGCAATATTGTTTGTGTATATGCGGTCAAGAAATGCAAAACCGCTTCCTGTTGTAAATGCCGCTATTGCTAACCCATACGAAGATCAATAATGACAAACAGAAGAACCTTATTAAAAACTTTAGCAGCCGGCACAGTTGCTTTGCCCGTATCCAAACTTTTTGCAGGTGATATGAAGATATCAGATAAAAATAAAAATAAGCCTTTGAAATTAAAAGGCAACATCAATCATTCTGTTTGCCAGTGGACGTATAATTTTCTTCCGCTTGAAGATTTATGCAAGCTGGTAAAAAGTATCGGCTTTAATGCAATTGACCTGATTGCACCAAAAGATTTTCCGATGCTGCAGAAATATGGAATATATAGTTCCATGTGCTATACCGCAGGCGACATAAGTCTTACCAAAGGTTGGAATCATACAGAGTATCATCCATTGTTAACTCAACAGTTTACAGAAGCAATTCCTGTTATAAAACAAAATGGTTATAAAGACGTAATATGTTTTAGCGGCAGCCGCGATGGAATGGATGACGAAACCGGTTTAAAGAATTGTGTTGATGGCTTAAAGCCGATTATAGCATTAGCAGAAAATAATGGCGTTACTGTACACATGGAATTGTTGAACAGCAAAGTTGATCACAAAGATTATATGTGCGATAATCATAAATGGGGCGTTGAATTATGTAAAAGAATAAGTTCGCCAAATTTTAAATTGCTGTATGATATTTATCACATGCAGATTGATGAAGGAGACGTAATAAGAACCATTCGTGATAACAAAGAATATTTTGGACACTATCATACAGGCGGTGTTCCGGGCAGGCATGAAATTGATGATTCACAGGAACTATATTATCCCGCTGTTATGCGCGCTATTGTTGAAACAGGATATAAAGGATATGTAGCGCAGGAATTTATACCTGCCGCAAAAGATAAGGCAGAATCGCTAAAGAAGGCGATTGAAATATGTGATGTTTAGAAGTTCAAAAGTGTATAAGTTTAAATGTACACCAGTTTTAAATCAACTTGTGAACTTCGTGAACATGTAAACACTTGAACTTAAAAAACTTTGAAACAATAAAACTTTAAATAATGGCTGACAATGTTTTTGATGCAATCGTAATTGGCTCAGGTATCAGTGGCGGATGGGCTGCTAAAGAGCTTTCTGAAAAAGGTTTAAAGGTTATCATGCTGGAACGTGGTATGGACATTAAACACATTAGCGGATATGTAAACGCAAACAAAGGTCCGTGGGAGTTTCCGCATCGCGGGCAAAGAACACAGCAGATGATAAAAGATTATCCTGTGCTTAAGCGTGATTACCCCCTGAATGAAACAAATCTTGATTGGTGGGCAAGTGATATTGATTCTCCTTATACAGAAATAAAACGGTTCGACTGGTTTCGCGGCTACCATGTTGGCGGGCGCTCATTATTGTGGGGCCGCCAAAGTTACCGCTGGAGCGATTGGGACTTTGAAGCGAACGCAAAAGATGGAATAGCTGTTGATTGGCCAGTTCGTTACAATGAAATAGCGCCCTGGTATGATTATGCTGAAAAGTTTGCGGGCATCAGCGGTAATACCGATGGCTTGCCCCAGCTTCCTGATGGTAAATTTATGCCGCCTATGGAAATGACCTGTGTCGAAAAAGATGTTGCAGCGCGCATAAAAGATTATTACAAAGGAAGCCGTAATATGATCATTGGCAGAACAGCAAATATTACAGAGCCGATACAGGAAAGAACCAATTGTCAATACAGAAATAAATGCTGGCTGGGTTGCCCGTTTGGTGGCTATTTCAGTACACAGTCATCTACGTTGCCTGCGGCTATGAAAACAGGTAACTTAACTGTTCGCCCCTGGAGCATTGTAACTAAGATTTTGTATGACAAGGATACAAAAAAAGCAACCGGTGTTGAAATACTCGATGCACAGGATAATAAAACCTACGAGTATAAAGCAAAGATCGTTTTCCTGAATGCTTCCACTTTAAACAGTGCATGGATATTAATGAATTCTGCTACAGATATATGGCCTGATGGTTTAGGCAGCAGCAGCGGAGAACTTGGTCATAATTTAATGGATCATCATCTCGGTGTGGGCGCTTCCGGAAGTGTAGATGGCTATGATGACAAATACTATTTTGGCCGCAGGGCTAATGGCGTTTACATTCCGAGATACAGAAACTATTTTGGCGATAAACGCGATTATGTTCGTGGTTTTGGTTACCAGGGCGGCGGCAGCAGGGAGGGATGGAGCCGTGAGATTGCTGAAATGCAAATTGGCGCTGATTATAAAGAGGCGCTAAGTGAACCCGGCAACTGGAGTATGGGTATTGGTGGTTTTGGTGAAATGTTGCCTGATCACAGTAATAAAGTAACCCTTGATAAAACCAGAAAAGATAAATGGGGATTGAACGTTCTCGCTATTGATTGTGAGTTGAAAGAAAATGAATTAAAGATGAGAAAAGATATGAAAGATGATGCCATTGAAATGCTTACAGTAGCCGGTGTAAA
>JBDTLW010000356.1:0-3747 GCA_039934575.1 Parafilimonas sp.
GAAATGATATAAAATCTCTTGGCAATAAAATGTATGAGACACATGAAGGTTTAAGTAAAAAATATGAGGTAAGTTGTAAGGAACTTGATTTTCTTGTAAGTGCTGTAAAAAATAATGAGGATGTTTTAGGTGCAAGAATGATGGGCGGCGGGTTTGGAGGTTGCACTATTAATCTTGTGCAGGAAAATAGTATTGATAAACTTATTGAGGAGCTAACAGAATTATATCAGCGTGAAATGAGTTTGCCTTTAACCGCCTACATAGCTCAAATAGAAAATGGAACTCAACTTATGCATCCCTGAGAAACCGGCAACTTCCATTCAAAAACTTATTATTTAGTTCAAAGAACATCAACAAAAAAGCCACATCATCTGCGGCTTTTTTATTAGTATTTAATATCTATTTGTATGAGCTATGTTCAGCATCATACTTCTTATACAATGCATCATATTTATCATAATCTGCGTTATTGCCATTTACTTTAGTCTGATCTCTTTTCCAATAATAAATGTTGGCTAAGTAATCAACTGTTCTGTTTAAGCTTGCGGTTTCAGGTCGTGTTCTGTCTTGCTTGTCTTTCAATACCGGGTAAGCTTTTTCAAGCCATTGAGATGCCGTGTCTGCATAAGCCATTTCTTGTTTTGCAATATCACTACGCTTAGCTTTTAATGCAGCGCTTTCACCTTCATAGGCATGATACCTGTCATCAAGATCACTGTAAATGCCGTAATAAATAACACCAGCATTAAAGGCATACAAGCCGTTAGTATTATTCATATCAAATGCTTTGGCGAAAGCCTGTGCTGCGGCTAATCTAACAGCAACCTGCTGTGTACTGTCCAATGCATCTGTTTGTGTTTTATCAGTTGTGGCGAGCGCTTCAGCATAACCAACGAGTTTATCTTCATTCATTCCTCCTGCTGCCGCATCCTGCTGATATTTTTGCAACAGATCAGTAAGTCCGGTATTAGCAGTCATGTTGCTCATTTCATATTGTGTCCACATTGCATTATCAGCCGGATATAATTCTTTGGCAGTAGCAAGATATTTTTTTACTGCGGCATCGTCTTTCTGCTGAGAATAGTATTCGATCAGATACTTATAAATGTCTTCATACTCTTTATCTGCAACTTTAATATCTGCCAGCATAGAATAATACTTAGCGGCACTGTCAAGCAGCTTTGCATTCTGTGCTGCATATCCTGTATATACAACCGTTATCGTATCAATAGTTGCATTGGTGGAGCTTAGTTTATTCTGTATTAAAAATTCACCCCAATTTTCGGATTGAGCAAAATATTTGAAAGCGCTGTCCCATTGTTTACTTTGAAAATAATCTCTTCCTTTATCAAATGCGCCTATATATAAATTTGCTATGCCTCCTTCAAAATGCTGCTCTTTCAACTCCTTAAAATCAGGCTGCATGGCCTGGTATTTATAAAAAGCATCTGCTGCCTGCTCAGCCGCACCGGGATATTTATTTTTTAAAGAAGAGTCAACAGATATATCACTGTACACAAGCATTTTCCACAAATAGGCAGTGGCTTTCTCATTATCTTTTAATTTAGGATCTGCCAGCCATTTGTCAACCTGGTCTTTAGCCTTTTCCCATTGCTTTTGTGCACGAAACAATTGTAAAACCGTTTCATCCTGTGCTCTAAGATAAACGGCTGAAGAAATAAATACAACCAAAAGAATTATTTTTTTCATGTGTTTATTTTTTGTTATTAATAGCAGTTTTTTAAAAATGATTTTAAATAATTAAAGTCTAATCAGCCGGGCTATCGGTTTCATTATTTACTGAAGGATTGCCCTCAATTTCTGAACCTGTTTCATTATTATTTTCTACATCAGTTACATTGTTTTCTGTATCATCTTCTTCTTCATCTAATTTAGAAATTGCTGCTATCTCATCCCCATTATCCAATCGTATTAAAATAACGCCTTGTGTAGCTCTCCCTGCTTCTTTTATATTTAAAACAGATGTTCTTAAAATAATTCCTGATTTGCATGTAATAAGCAAATCTTCTTTTTCATGTACATCAAGAATACCTACAAGGCGACCGGTTTTTTCTGTAACATTAATTGTTTTTACACCCTTGCCTCCGCGATTGGTAATACGGTATTCATCTACTTTGGTTCTTTTGCCATAACCTTTCTCGCTAACAACCAAAATCGTTTTATCAATTTCATTCTTTTGGACACAAATCATACCAATTACTTCATCATTTGCATCATCCACTTCAATTCCTGAAACCCCAATGGCACCACGTCCTGTTGGTCTTACTTTTGTTTCGGGAAAACGTATTGCTCTGCCACTTTTTAAAGCCATCATTATTTCGGAGCTGCCATCAGTTAATCTTGCATCAAGCAACTCATCACCTTCTAAAATATTGATGGCGTTTACACCCGTAACACGTGGTCTGCTGAAATCTGCCAGTACCGTTTTTTTAATAACACCTTTTTTAGTACACAATACAATATTGTGTGATTCCACGAACTCTTTATCTTCAAGATTCATCACATTCATTATCGCTTTTACTTTATCTCCCGGCACCAGTTGTACCATGTTTTGGATTGCTCTTCCTTTGCTTTGCTTTACACCTTCAGGCACCTGGTAAACCTTCAGCCAATAACATCTGCCCTGCTGACTAAAGAAAAGCATAGTGTCATGTGTAGAGGCAACAAATAAATGCTCTACGTAATCTTCATCTCTTGTTTTACTGCCAACAGCACCACGTCCGCCTCTGCGCTGCTGCCTGTATTCTGAGGCGCTTGTTCTTTTAATATATCCTAAATGCGAAATGGTAATAACAACATCTTCCTTTTCTATAAAATCAAGCATGTTCACTTCTTCTGCCAGATATTGTATCTCCGTTTTTCTTGCGGTACCATAGCGCTCTTTTACTTCAATTAATTCTTTTTTTATAAGGTCAAACCTCAACTCTTCGCTGGCGAGTAATTCTTCCAATCCGGTAATTTGTTTTTGCAATTCTTCATATTCTTCTTTGATCTTTTCACGCTCCATTCCGGTAAGGCGCTGCAATCTTAGTTCAAGAATTGCCTTAGCCTGTATTTCATCCAATCCCCACACTGCATTAATTAAATTATCTTTTGCTATATCAGGGGTTGAAGAACTTCTTATCAATCTAATTACTTCATCAAGATGATCCAGAGCAATTAAATATCCATTTAAAATATGCGCTCTTTCCTGTGCTTTGCGCAACTCAAAATTTGCGCGGCGGATAACCACATCCATTCTGAAATCAACAAACTCAGTTATCAGCGATTTTAAGTTGAGGGTTTTGGGTCTTCCTTTACTTATGGCAACGTTATTTATTCCATAGCTTGTCTGCAGTTCAGTAAACTTAAAGAACTGGTTCATGATAACACTTGCAACACCATCTCGTTTTAAATCAATTACAATACGAGTACCTTCTTTTTTATTGCTCTCATTGTTTACATGTGCAATGCCATCAATGGTTTTATCATTTACCAACTGACCAATTCTATCGGTTAAATTATCACGGTTTACCTGGTAAGGCACCTCAGTAATAATAATTTGTTCCCTGCCGCTTGGCTTGGTTTCCACATGACATTTTCCGCGAAGTACAACCCTTCCTCTTCCGGTAAGCAATGCCTGCTGCACACCCTCCATTCCATATATCACGCCACCCATAGGGAAATCAGGGGCTTTTACAAATTTCATTAAGTCTTCGCCACTGATATTTTTATCATCTATATGAG
>JBDTLW010000357.1:0-3746 GCA_039934575.1 Parafilimonas sp.
TAAGCAAAAAAAATACAGGGATGATTTTTTTCATGCAGCAGTGGTTCGCAATTCAAGTTACATAAAAACATTTAATTGCTTCTATGATGTAAACATTCACACAATCTTTTCCTGCAAAGCCTTTGATACAGCTTCTGTATTACTGTTCACATGCAGTTTGGTATAAATATTTTTCATGTGTGTTCTTATCGTTTCATAGGTACTCCCAAGAACATCAGCGATCATCTTAAAACTTTTTCCTTTTACCAGTTGCTGCAAAATTTCTTTCTCTTTTGGCGTAAGCTGGTAATCATTATTGCCGGCAGGAATAATATTTTTTTGAAAAAGATCAAGCACCCTTCTTGCAATGGAACCTGTCATCGGGCTGCCGCCATTATAAACATCTTTTATAGCATCAATATATCCGGCAGGTGAAGTTGTTTTTAAAATATATCCTGATGCACCGGCACAAACTGCATTAAAAATATTATCATCATCATGAAAAATAGTTTGCATTAAAACCTGCACTCCTGGAAATTGTTTCCTGATTATTTTAACGGCTTCAATACCGTTCATGCCGGGCATTTCAATATCCATTAATACTACATCCGGCTGCGACCTTTTTAACTTAAAAAGCAGATCATTACTATCGGCAAAAGCGCCTGTGCAGGTAAAACCATCTGTACCATTTACGAGATAGTATAAGCTTTCACGCAAATGCTTATTATCTTCAAAAATGGCTACTTTAATGCTGATCATAAAAAGCTTTATGCAAATATCTGATGATTATTCTTTTTTACGCTACCGCAATCGGGTGATGACATTATAAGATAAGCTTATCAGTTCACAAAACTCCACCAGATACCAAGGCGAAACCAAAAACCGCGGCCTGGATAACCGGGAGCTGAAAAATTATAATTTGTAAAGGAAAACCCATTGGAAGGGTTGATGGTATTCAGGTTTTCAACGCGTACAAATCCCTTAAAGCTTTTTATACGAAAGTTGAGAAAAAGATTTATATCCGGAAGATTGGAAATGGTTGAGGTATCCTGAAAAACAAATTGCCCTGTAAGCGGTGAATAATCATCTGCTTTATAGGCTGTATTATACCGCACTTCAACACCTGTTGATAAAAAAAGATTTTTGAAAAAATTACCTTCAAATGCAAAGCGGCTGCGTGCAAGCACCAACGGTAAATTTACAGGCGGGTTGCCGGTTGTTTGTTGCAGGTTAGCCTCAAGATACCAGTTCAGGTTTTTTGCCACATGCATTTTTTTCTGCGCTGCAATATGCAATACATTGAATACGGCCGATGTTTGCGCTGATGTGTACAATCCATTAAAATATGTATAGTTTGTAACGAGATAATATTCGCCTGTTAACTGCAGATCTGCAGGCGGTACGTTGATAACAGCAAAAACCCTTGTGGTATTTTCTTTATTAAAATTGTCCTGATGCGAAACAGGGAATGCCGTAAGTGATTGTTTCACACCAGGTGAATCACTAACATATTCATTAGCCACAAAAGATGGTGTTCTGCTGATGTTTTGAAAACCTATTTGCAGTGAGCCGATATTCTTTCGTAAAGTACGTTGCAGGCTTATATACGCTGAATAATCGCCCGAATAATGCCCCGCTACATACAATTTGCCCGATGCTTCAATATCGTATAACTGATTGCGTGTGCGGTTGCGGTATTCTGCACCCGCATATACATTGGTATAATTTGTTGTAAAGGGATATGATTCTCCTTTTAATAATTCAAGCCCGGTATGCAGGTTTAAAAACTGATTAAGATTATTTTTTTGCGGATAAGAAATGATCGCAAGATCATTGCTCAGGTTTTGCCAGGTATCATTAAATTTAACCGTATCCGTTCCGGGGTTAACTATATAATGCAGATAATTATAATAATCTGAAGCCACAGGCACATAATCGTGGTATTCATAATTATTTTTTGAATACTGCAATGTGTGCTGAAACCTTATTCTTGGATAAAATAATTTATAGGTAACAGAGTCTGTAACTAAAGAATCTTTCTGCCCAAGATCATAACTATGCCGCATCAATAAGGTGAGGTCTTTGTATTGAGTGCCAATGGCAACAGTGGCGCCAAAAATGCTCCGGTATGTTACCAGGCTGCTTCCTAATTTTGTTAATGCACCTGAAGGATCATTCATAAAAAGACTATCCGTATTTTGATCACCCCGCAAGCCTCCGTTTTCAGAAGAAAGTATTTTATTGGTAATAAAAACAAAGTTATTTATATAGCGCTTGTTCTTGGATTGATAAAAAGTATTGATACGCGTATTGCTGGTATTGGTGCTTTGATTTTTATACGCGCCCGGAGAATTAATTACCCTGAAATCCAATCCAAAATTAAAATTGCTTTTACGGTTTTGTGTATGAAATAAATTGATCATCTGCTCTGCCCTGCTGCCAAGCAAATACACCGTTTCAGAATAAGGCCGCGTGGTTTGAAAGAACCTGGTATTTTCAGGTGTATAGAGATAAATATCATACGCATGAAAACCGGCATCAAAACCAGGTTTCATGTTTGGATGAAAAATAAAAGATTTCGCAGCGCTTCCAAAATTTCCTAAATCATAATACGTCCAGGGAACAGGAAAACGGGTATAAAAATCGTTGATGGAGGAATCAATTTTATCTATGCGTGTAGAATCCCAGTAGCGAAAGAAAACCGTGATAGAATCTTCATAAACATCGCGGTGTTTTAAGGTTTGATTTGAACTGTCTCTTCTCAGTGGTCTGCCCTGGCTGTCATATTGATATTGACCGCCGCCGGGGATCGTATCATAATCCTGTGCCTGCACAATTGCGCATACAGACATCATCAAAGAAATAAAACAAATACACTTTACCAAAAACTGATACATGGATTACAAAGATGCAAAGTAATTTCAAAGCTGTGAATGAAACGGTAATTTGATTGGTTAATAAGAGGATTAACTTTCTGTTGAGCAGGTATAATCATACATATAAAATCAATGCAGCAGCAATTTCAGCAGCGGGGTTTAATACTGTTGAAAATTATTCGGTAAATTCTTTTACTTTTGCCGTCCTTTCACAAAGCCGCAGTATGGTGACTGTTGCTTGTTTAGTTGAAAATTATTTGAAAAGAAAAAATTTATACAGATGAAAAGAACATTTCAGCCGCACAACCGCCGCCGTAAAAGCGTACATGGCTATCGCAAACGCATGCAAACAGCAAATGGCCGTAAGGTGCTGGCAAGCCGCAGGGCAAAAGGACGGGTAAAACTTACCGTGTCTGATGAAAGAAAATTAAAGTAATATTTAATAATAGACTTGTAAAAAAAGGCTGGTATTACATCAGCCTTTTTTTATTTGTAACGGGTTTCAATAAAACGAATTTCAAAATCTATCCCCAAAATTTTACAGAATAAGATAGCGCAAAAATTAGAGCAGCGCTCTGTCCAAATGTACATAACCGCCATCTACATGTATCAATTGCCCTGTGGTATGGCTTGATCTCTCAGATAATAAAAATGCAACAGTGTTTGCAATTTCTTCTGTTGTGGTCATCCGGTTTTGAAGTGGGATTTTTGAAGTGATATCTTTTAATTTTTTTTCAGGATCAGGTAAAGTATTTATCCATTTTTTATATAAAGGCGTCCAGCTTTCTGCCACAATAACAGCATTTACGCGGATGCCAAATTTTAATAATTCAACTGCCCATTCTCTTGTCAATGCATTTCTTCCGCCATTGCTTGCAGCATACGCAGATG